>JAPDJO010000018.1 GCA_029259115.1 Thermoplasmatota archaeon
CCTTGATCCTCTATCCGTTGCAGAATATACGGATTCAAAGATTGTATTTGTTGCCAGCGGGACGGATGATTTTGAGATAATCGATGATATATATCATATGAAAGAATCCGTAAAGGGATTCGATGAAAGGCTTGTTGGAGTTATAATAAACAGGGTAAAATCCATGGAAAACTGGAAAGACGTATATCTTCCTCTCCTGGAAAAGAAGGGTGTAAAGGTTCTTGGAATAATACCGAGAGTTAAGGAATTGGAGATAGCAACGCCTCAGATCATAGCGGAACAACTATTTGCAAAGGTAATATCTGGAGAGGAGTGGCTATCCAAAAATAAGATAGAGGATGTTTTCATAGGTGCGATGTCTGCATCTGCTGCGGTAAAATCTCCTATATTCAATAAGGAAAACAAACTTATCATTACGAGCGGAGACAGAACTGATCTCATAGTTGCCTCTCTCGAGCACGGAACATCATGCATCTTATTGACAAACAACATCATACCTCCACCAAACATCATAGAAAAGGCAAACAAGCATCAGGTTCCTCTACTCCTCGTCCCATGGGATACCTATACGGCAGCTAAGCATGTTGAGAACATAAGAATTCTTCTGAACGAAAAAGACCTTGAAAAACTCGAACTAACGGAGAAACTAATTAAAGAGAATATAGATCTAAGCTTCTTGGAAAATTAGAGTGGTCACGTGATTGAAGTATAAGTATCCGTTCACTTTACCAGATGTTTATAACTAATGATAAGTCCCACCTACGATTTCTCAAGACTTGAAGAAAAATTATCAATGTCTCTTGCTTCTCTTATCATTCCTTCTTGCGTCTTCACTTATGACTTCGAGACTTTGGGTTTCGATTCTTAAGCTTTTAGTCTCTCTTAGAAGCTTAAAGAATTTTTACCCCTACATAGTCTACATCTTCTTCATTTCCTGATACAGCTTTAACAGCTATAAGATAATCACCGCGTGTTGCATTATTCCATATGAATCGGAAATCGCCAGCTCCAAATCCTTTTATTTCCTCGCTATAAACAACGTGATAGATATTGTCTCCATCTAACACAACACAGATGAGAGAATCCTTGGCACATGCAATCCCTTCAATAATCACCTGTCTACCTATTATAATGGCGTAATCTTTTCCAAGGTAGAAAATTTTCCTACCAAAGATATAGAGATATCCAGACTGAGGATTTTCTATCTCAACACAAGCACAAGGAAGAGTTTCTCCATCATCAGTTCCATCTCCTCGTTGGCGTAAATTTTCTTTGATCTTTTGAAATATCCTGAAAAGTTTTTCTCTTGGGCGTAGTTCTTTTATATCAGATGTTATTGATGAAAGTGCGACTTGAGCGGCTATCAGTAAAGATACAGTTAGAGCAAATAGCAGAGCGGTTCTTTTCATTCTCAACACCAACCTACCTATATTAAGGACCAAATTATTAATTTTTCTGATATATAAAATGAATTTCACAACCTCGACTTTTATAAACTAGTCTTATGATTATCCCAGTGATGACGATAATCGCTCCATCGATCCTATCTGCAAATTTTTCAAAGCTAGGGGAAGAAATAAAGGCCGTAGAAGAAGCTGGCGCAGAGTGGCTGCATATAGATGTTATGGACGGACATTTTGTTCCGAATATAACTATAGGGATACCTGTTGTCAAATCAATAAGAAAAATTACCGATCTATTTTTTGATGTCCATCTTATGATAGAGAACCCTGAGAGATACGTGGAAAGGTTTGCAGATGCTGGAGCAAATGGAATAACTGTTCACATTGAAGCTTGCGAGAATGCAAGAGAGATTTTGCAAAGTATAAGAAGCTTTGGCTGCAAAGCAGGTCTGTCTTTAAAGCCTGCTACACCATTGGAGAGTGTAAAAGATTACCTAGATTTAATAGACATCTTACTTGTGATGTCTGTAAATCCTGGATTTGGCGGACAGAAATTTATGCCAGAGGTTTTACCAAAAATCAGGGAAGCAAGAAAACTCATAGATGAATCTGGAAAGAATATACTCTTGGAGGTTGATGGAGGAATCTGTGATGAAAATGCAAGGATAGTAAGAGAGGCGGGCGCAGACGTACTAGTCTCTGGGAGTTACGTTTTCAGGAGCGAAAATTATAGGAAGGCGATAGAGAAGCTTCTTCTCTAGATACCGCTCGCAAGATCTCTGAGAACCTTTTCTTTGTCTTTTGCCTTAACAACTCCACTAGCCAGTAGTACTCCATCCGTTCCAAGCTCTATCGCTTTTTCTACATCTTTACCATTCTTTACGCCTGCACCACACAGTATCTTTATATTCTTGTTTATCTTCCTGACCTCCTCTACAGTTCCACTCACTATTTCTGGATTTGCGGTTGTGACGGAGATGTCTCCACCTATAAGTTCTGGTGGCTCTACTGCAACAAAGTCAGGATTCAGAGCTGCTATCGCTTTAGATGTTGATATGTTATTTGAACAGACTATCTGTACGAGATTTAGAGATTTCGCTATAGATATACATTCATCAATGTCTGCAAGTTTCAATCTATGCTCGCTGTGATTTATCAACGTTCCCACTGCTCCAGCCTCTTTTATGGCATCTGCTAAAGTCCATCCCGTATGGCTTCCAGGTTTTATTGGATCGATATGCTGAGAAAATACAGGTATTGAGACTTTTTCGGATATCATTCTTATATCTGCAGCTTGAACAGCTATCGCCATGCTGACGCCTGTTTCTCTTGATACCTTATCCATGATCTCTGCTATTTCTAGAGCTTTCTTTCCGGTTGCTTCTGCATATGTTTTTACATTAACAACTATAACTGGTGTTTTTATCATACTCTCTCCTCTTCCCATGTAATCGAAGAAGCGTGATTTATGGTTTTTGCTTTCCAAACCGTTTTAAGAAGGGTAAAAGATTATGATCCATGGACTTCAGTATAACTGGGTCAACCATTTTCGGAATAGCAGTGGCTCTGATTGTGATGTGGCTATCCTTGAAAAGGTATGAAGGATTTTTTGATGATAAAACGATGTTTAAATCCTTGATCATAGGGTTTTTTACTGGATTTTTAGCATTCCTTATAGAGGCTCTCACATCCGATGTTGGTATCATCTTTCTCCTTATCTTTCCTTTCATGGAACAGTTTCTCAAGTTTATGGGTATAAATCTTCCATCGTACCACGATAAAAGAGAGACTATCATATACGGTTTGGTTTTGGGACTAGGCTTTGGTTCTATATACATGCCCTTGCTGATAGTTCTGGCATTTAGGAGTTTGAATACCTCTCTTTCTCTCCTTATAGGATCATTAGCTATTGGCATAGGCTACATCCTATTCCATGGCGGAACAGGCTGCATGCTTGGATATGGAGTATCAAAGTCAGAGAAATGGAAATATCTCTTTTATACCACATTCCTCGGTTTTCCATTACCTGCATTGGAGATGTACACATTCTACCTCGAGGATATATCAATAATAACAGCTATAAGAGTCCTAGAAAGTCTGTATGGTCTGATTGTATTTCTAGCAGTATACAGAAAAATTTTACCATATGCTCTGCCTAGAAAGAAGAGAAAAGAGTTACTCTGATCTTGCTCTTTGCTCTGCAATTGCTTCAAGCCTTTCAAGCTCTTTATCTGACCATCTAACTCCGAGATAGTGTATCGTTAGACCCAATCCCCAAAATACTAGAGGAAAAATAAACCATATCGTTTCTCTTGAATAGATCAGATTTATTATTGCGAGTGCAGTATTTACTATTATGTAGATTGTCAAATGCACAAGGAATCCTCTTTTCTCTTCTTCCTTTTTAACCTCCCTAAATGCCTTTTTGTATGCTTCAAGAGTTATTTTTGCCATGTTAGATGAAATGATGTAGAGCTATTTTAAACCTCTGTACAAAAAGAGAAAATGTTTAAACCGATTTTATGTTGAGGGTTCGTGCATCTGGAAGTTGTAGTTCAGGCGATATGGCTTATATTACCAGCATACGCAGCAAACGGTGCAGCAGTCCTAGTTGGGGGAGGGAAACCTATAGATTTCGGGAGAAAATGGAAAGATGGTAGAAGAATACTCGGAGACGGTAAGACTTGGAGAGGTTTATTTTACGGATCTCTCGTCGGAAGTATAGTTGGATTTTCTCAAGCCTTTGCTGGAAAATACATCGAGATGGAAGGATTGAATATTCTGAATCTTGACTACTTCGAGGGATTTCCGTTGATGATCCCTTTGGTTCTTTCCCTTTGCTTCGGAGCCCTACTAGGAGATATTGTCGAAAGCTTCTTTAAAAGGAGAATGGGAAAAGAGAGGGGCGAGGACTGGATACCTTTTGATCAACTAGACTTTCTGCTTGGGGCTCTCTTCCTCTCATTTTTAGTAAGCTCTCTTATTGAGCTATTAGGTGCTTTGCCTTACAACTGGTTTATAAAGAATTTCTCTGTGTGGCATCTTCTGGTTATATTTTTGATTACTCCTTTCCTACACATCATTTCAAACAAACTGTACCGTGGGAAGTGATTTTAAGCCCTAAACCGTTTAGTCTTGGTGATGAGTAAGGAATCTAGTGAAACGATAGCTGGCAAATGTGAAATCTGTAAAATAAATGATGCAAAGTTTGTGTGCATGAGATGCAATAGAAAAGTATGTTCTTCGTGTTATTTTAACATACTTGGACTGTGCAAAAAATGCGTGGCAAGAGATGTTGTCGAAAAGTGGAAAGGCGAAAAGAAGGACTGGGAAAAAGTTCTAGGAGTTGAATGGATAGATTAAAAGAAGTCTTCCAGATTTCTTAATATCTCTTCTGGATTTTTTGAGTCTCTATACATATCTAGAAGCTCTCTGTTCATCTCTAGAAAATGTGGGGACCATTTGTACAATCTAGATAAATTGTTCACGAGATCGTCTTCTCCCAAAATATACAAGCATGCGATAAAGGCTTCTAGGGTTGAGAGTTTTGGTGGTCTTCCAAAGTTTATAGGATTTACTGGAACCAAAAAGGGAAGGGATCTTTGGTTTGGAAACTTAGATAACCTCAAAAAAACCTCATCCACCTCTTTCCAAGAGCAGTCAACAGCTACTATACCAAATCTAAGAGAGATCTCTCTATCCAGCCTAGAGAAAATGGTCTTAGCGGACGGGTTCAAGATAATCGCTTTTCTCGGTACTCTATCTATCCTTTTAACTATCTTAGCAAGACCAAATCTCTCCATCTTCCTCGCGGTACATTTTTTTGGATCATCTTGATTTACATGATATATTATTAATCTCATCTATCTCAACCTTGCATCTACAACTACATGAGATATTCCTGGAGCGTAGGATTTTACCTTATTTATCTTTATTATCTCAACATCCTTTCCATATCTCTCCGCGGCTTCCTTTAACCTTCTTGTAGGTCTTCTTGGTAAAAGTTCATTTGGGCATATCTCATGGTAGTGTATTATACCTTCATTGTTCCTTAGAGATTCTATAGCATACGGGAGATACAGATATGTATCTTTTAGATAGCCCATTATAACTCTATCAGCCACATTCTTTGGAGTTTTTTCTCTATTATCACCAAATATCGGCTCAACAATATTTACAACATGATTCAGAACGATGTTGTCTTCGAGATAACCAAATGCTATCGGGTTTTTCTCTATCGCGTAGATCTTTTTTGGTTTACTGCAAACAGCCATAGGTATTGAAAAATATCCTATGCCAGCAAACATATCTACGACGACTTCTTCTTCATTTGATATGTTAGCCATCCTTATCCTCTCATCCTTATTCCCAGAAGAAAACATTATTCTCATAGGATCAAACTTAAATCTAATCCTGTTCTCGATATGTATCGTCTCTGTATTTCTATCTCCATAAACAAATCTGAGCTTCGGGATTCTCAACTCTCCTTCTATCCCTCCAACATCTTCCAGAACAGATCTACAGTTCAATACATCAGCGTATACCTCTGCTATTTTCGGCTTGTAAGATCCCAATTCTCCTGAAAATTTCAGAATCAGAATATCTCCCAATTTCTCCCATTTCCTCGGAAGAGCGCTTAATAATCTATCTGGAATCTCTCCAGATAATCTTTCTACGATTACTTCGTAAGGCGTTTTCCGCATTCCGCTTGGCGAGATTTTCTAATCGATAATTAAGGTTTGTGGGTGATTTTCTTTGGCCTCTTGTAGATAAGGTAGAACTCCCACAGAGCTATGCCTACACATACAAGAAGGATACTGAGCATGAAAGCTTGCCATGAAACCTCAACGAACTCTCCTTCTTCAAGACCTGCTAGGATAACGTCATTATAGTATCCCATTGCATGGTCTATGAGTACCATTATCGTAGATCCCCAGAATATCAGACTTAGTATGTCCAATCTGTATCTCCCGTCATCTTTGAAGTACCACAGCATTGTTGATATCACAGCAGCCAGAGCTAACGCTACCAACCACATCTATCTCACCTTAAGCTTTGGTTTTTCTTGGCTCGATGATTTTCTTTTCCATTATTATAGATACTATGACCATAGCTATCCATATTATTGTCACAGCCACAGCCATGAGAGTACCAATTGTCATCATCTCATGTAACATTATCTCCGTATCTTGTGGAGATCTCATAGCTGTTAGAAACGGCGGCCATGGTACTATCTCGCCATGCCAAACATGCTCTATTGCCAGAATCATTACTCCTCCCCAAAGCATAAGGTTAAGCCATGACAGCTTTAATTTCTCTGCCCTTTCTTTACCAACAACTTTCTGTATTATTGTGGTAACAACAGCCTCTCCAGCCGGAACAAGGAAGCAAGCCATCCTATCACCTGGTAGCACTTTTTTTATTTTGGTGCTACGAAATCTTTGAAGGTTAATAAAGCTTTTTATTTGTTGCATCTTTTATAGAGATCGTGAACTGGAGATCTGTGCTTAGGAGATATTCAGATATTCTAGATGGCGAGATAGAGGCAAAATATCTGGAAGCTAAGTCGATAGAGGTGGATTTTTCTAAAAGTGACGATCTAGAAGCTTTATGGAAAAAGCACGATCACGCTCTCGAAAATCCTAAGATTGCAGATGCTCCAGAGAAAAGCTTGTTAGATCTGAAGATAGAGATAGCTGAAAGGATATCGAGAAGTTGCAGATTCTGTGAAAGGAGATGTGGAACAGATAGATCAAGATCTTATGGTATGTGTAAGGTTAAAGAATCTAGGGTGGCAAGCGAGTTTTTACACATAGGCGAGGAGTATATGCTCATACCTTCATATACTATCTTTTTCTCAGGCTGCACTTTTAATTGCGTTTTTTGCCAGAACTGGGATATTAGCCAGAATGTATGTGGAAGATACATACAGCCTGAGGATTTGGCAAAAATGATCAGAATTAGAAAATCTCAGGGGGCACTCAATGTTAACTGGGTTGGTGGAGATCCAACTCCAAATGTGCCTTACATCCTGAAAACTCTAAGATTCTGCGATGAGAATATTCCTCAGATATGGAATTCAAACATGTACTGTTCTTTGGAGACCATGAAACTTCTAAATGGTGTAATCGATCTCTATCTTACTGATTTCAAATATGGGAATAACAAATGCGCGGAGAAACTATCCAATGTTAAGAGATACCTAGAAGTGGTTGAGAGAAATCATCTAATAGCATATGAGCAGGGAGATCTTCTGATAAGGCATCTGGTAATGCCGAATCATATAGAGTGCTGCACCAGGTATATCCTGAGATGGATCTCGAAGAATACTCCAAATTCTATAGTAAATGTAATGGAGCAATACAGACCAGAGTATAAAGCTCATGAGTATGAAGATATATCAAGACCTTTGAGAATAAGCGAATATGAAGAAGCATTGGAGATAGCTAAGGATCTTGGTCTGAATGTTATCTAGATTATGTATTGCCTGTAATAAAAATAGGCAAACACTGCTATAACAAGTACCAATGCTATGATAGGTATGAGATACCAATTTTCTTCGAGAAAACTTTTCTCTCTGTTTTTGATTTCTATGTATTTCAAGGAAGATCTGTATCCTGACTTTGTCGCAATGATCTCTATTATCGAATCGTGATCTACCTCTGGAGCTTTGAAGTGAAATCTTCCGTTCTCATCTGTATAACCTGATATCTGGCCATCTATGATTATGGTCGCATTTTTAACTATGTATCCATAGATATCTTTGACTACTATATCTATGCTTTCCCCCTCGAATATTTTCGGAGGCATGGATATATTCAAAGATGGTTCTTCGTTATATTTGTCTAACACCCTGATCAACCTATATGATGGAACATATTCCTCAGATTCAACTCCTATTAGCATATAGGAATCTTTTTCTACGTAAGGTGCCGTGAAACTAACTATTCCATTAGAATCTGTCTTTTTCTTTATCGAGTTGAACCACACATAAACCCCTTGAACAGGCTCTCCAGATGAATCTTTCACTATAATATCGAAATTTTCTCCCTCATATACTGTATCGTTGACCTCTATACAGAGAGGTTCTTCAAATTCTATTCTGTTGATTACTTTTATCCAGGTGTACCCAAAATTGTAACCCTCTTTGGTAGCATAGATGAAACAACTCCTATCTATATCAACATAGGGTGCATTACATGTTACAATACCATTGCTATCGCTCTTATATTGATACAATTTTCCATCTATCCAAACATCTGCGCCCTCTACGGCTTCGCCTTTTTCATCTTTTACCTGGAGTACGAAATCCTCTCCCTCCATTAGAGATGTCTTTGATGGGGATATCACAAGATAAGGTAGATTTGGAGATTCTGGGATTAAACGTATTAGAATCGTGTCTTGAGCATAGCCCTCTTTCGTTGCTATTAAGGTTATGTACTCATCTTCTTCAATGGGCGGCGGGGCATTCATTCTCAGATAGCCATCTTCATCAGTCTGAGATGTGATATCAATCGATCCATACTTCATCTCGATATTAACCCCCTCTATCCCCTCTCCCCTAGCATCTATAGCTCTGATCTCAAAATCCTGCCATGGAGATAGAGCGAGAGGTGCTATTATTTCTAAGAGCTTCTCTCCTATTCCTGACTCTATGATAGTTATCCATCTGGATGCAGATAGATAATCTTCTTTTTCTGCATAGATTAGATATCTAGTACTTAGGAGCACGTCTGGCGCAACAAGCCTGATTTTGCCATTATCGTCGGTCTCATAATACCTGAAATTGAACCACACGGTTGCATCTTTAACAGGGTTGCCATCTTGGTCTTTGACCACTATCGAGAAACTTTCTCCTTCTTTCACGGAATCCTTAGATTCTATGACTAATCTCTTTTCTCTGCTTAGGATATATATGATCTTCTCAGCCTGTGAATACCCAGGACTCTTAGCTATAAGATAAGCATATCTAGATTTCTCTACATCAGGAATTTTGATTCTTGCAGTTCCATTTATTGCATAGAATGTTGAGTTATCTATTGTTAGAACAGCAAAAACCCTGTTTCCATTTACATCTGTAACATTGTATGTAACGTTATCCCCTGATCTAACAGTTGATGGTCCTTCTATAACCAAAGAGAGTTCTTCTGGCTTCTCCACCCATATGTATCTTGGATCTGATGATATATTGTTATCCATAACTTCTAGAGAAAAGAGTTCGTAATCTTCATTGATCTGCGGAGCTCGAAACTCTGCAACCCCATTAACATCTGTTATCTCTGTGTCTCCAGAGAATCTAATTTTTATGCCCTGGATCGGTTTTAAGTCCTCTAGAGAAAATAGAGAGATATTAAATCCGTCTTGTTCGAAGACGGTTGATGGAGAGCTAATAAGGGCTCTCTCCTTTCTATCAAGAACTACTATGAACCTGTAATCAAGAAGAGAATCATTTTTGTCATATGCCCTTATTTGATAGACCTTCGTCTCATTTAGATATGGAGCTGTAACATCTATATTATTCCCCTCAAAAATATTATCTCCAAAAGCTATCCTTACACTCTCTTTTCCCTTGTAAATTATTTCAAAGGTTTCCCCTTCATAGATCCAGAGAGGAGCCACAAGATCAGAGGATCTATTATCTGCTATCCATAATTTTATCTCTTCAGATTGTTCGTAGCCATCCTTCCTTGCTTCGAGCTTTACATATGTGGAGAATCCGACCTGAGGCGCTATGTATTTGTAGTAGCCTGTCTCATTGGTTAAGACCTCCTCACCATCTATGGAAAGTATTGCATCAGATACTCCTTTGAGGTCTTGATCAACCACCCTTATTTCCACTTCTTTCCCTTCCTCGATTACCTTTGGAGCAGAGATGTACAACTTAGGCTTATTGACTATCCATATCTTGGATTCTATCGGTTCGTATCCTTGTTTTAAAGCTTTGAGCTTACATGGAACAGAAAAATTAACATGGGGTATCTCAAAAGATGCAAATCCAGTTTCATTTGTTTTTGAATGAAGTTGTATCAAATTTTTCCTTTCAAGATAAACATAAGCATTAACTACGCCTGTTCCATTGCATCCAACAAATATCCTCAACTCGCTCTCTTCCAGTACAAAAGGGTTGTTTTTTATATCTTCGCTAAATTCAAGCTGTTTAGATTTCGCTATTTGAATAGAGAAAATTAGGATTATTGCTACAGCTACTATTCCTGCTCTCCTCACCATCAGAGGAGAATCCTGATAGCTATATATCTTTTGCGTATCATTTTTATCAAAATTTTGCATGCTCTATTTGTGTACACTTGGAGATTGGTAGATACTAATCTAGCCCATCCATACTATGTTACGGCTGCAGATGATGCTATATCTATAGCAAGATCTCAAGATAAGGTTCCGAATACTTTGCATTTTTACAGAAGACATCCGCCTGGCGTATCCGTTGGAAGGTCTCAGAGTGTTAAGGATGTAAACCTAGAAGAATGTAAAAGGAGAGGGATTATAGTCGTCAGGAGAAGGAGTGGTGGAGGTACAATATACACAGATGAGGGTTGTTTGATATACGCTTTGATATTCAAATCTGGTCTCTCTAATCCAAATGAAATATTTACGAGGGTATGTGCATCTATAATCTCAGCTCTCAGGAGATTTGGATTTAATCCATCCTATAAAGCTCCAAATGATGTTCTGATAAATGGTAGAAAGGTATCTGGATCTGCTATGGTTGTAAGAGGAAACGTGACTTTGATACATGGAACAGTAATTGTTAGCAGTGATTTGGATGTGATGAGAAAAATTCTCTTGAAAAGAGGTAAAACAGAGGTAACTAGTCTAGAAAATGAAGGAAGAAGCGTGGAAATCAAAGATCTCAAAGATGCTCTAGCTAAAGAGTTTGGAAAAACTCTATATGCAGAATTTGAGAAAGGAAGTTTGAGTGACTATGAGAGGGTTTTGATAGAGAGGCTGATAGAGGAGAGATATGGAAGAGATGAATGGAATCTCTGGAGATGATGTATCTCTGAGTATATACAATCGAAAGATCTATTTTCCATGGGGAAATGATATCATAATCTACGATTCTACGTTGAGAGATGGCGAACAAATGCCTGGCGTAGCTTTTACTCCCGAGCAGAAGCTGGATATAGCAATATTGCTTGATGAGATTGGGATAAAAGAGATAGAGGCTGGTTTTCCAGCGATATCTGACAGAGAGGCAAAAACTGTAAAGATGATAGCCGAGCAGGGATTGAATGCGAGGATTTTGGCTCTATCGAGATTGAAGAGAGAGGATATCGATGCTGCCATAAAGGCTGATGTCGATGTTATTTTATTGTTTATAGCATCATCACCATTGCATCTAAAATACAAGCTTAACTTGAGCATAGAAGAGGTTGAGAGGTTAATTGTAGATTCAATAGACTATGTCAAGGACCATGGAATTATTCCAAGCTTTAGTACGGAAGATAGTACAAGAACGTCTATAGACATCTTAAAGAGATTTGTTAAGATAGCCGAAGAAACTGGTGCAAAAAGAGTTGGTTTTACAGATACCTTAGGTTGTGCAACTCCAGAGGCTATAGAATTTCTGTTTTCAGAGATGTACAGATTTACTTCTTTGCCTATATCTGCTCATCTACATAACGACTTCGGATTGTCTCTAGCTAATGCGATTACAGCTTTAAGATCAGGAGCTAGATATGCATGCGCTACGGTTCATGGATGGGGAGAAAGAGCTGGAAATGTCCCTCTGGAACAGTTAGTTATGACTTTGCAGTATCTCTATGGCATAGATCTTCGGATAGATACAGAGAGGCTCAAAGAACTATCAGATTTAGTATCTAGATATGCTGGTATAGATGTTCCCAAAACCCAGCCTTTTGTCGGAGACAATGCATTTACCCATGAATCTGGTATACATGTTGCTGCTGTTCTGAGAAATCCAAGAACCTACGAGCCTGTTGATCCTTCTATTGTTGGAAATAGAAGAAGAATAATCCTGGGTAAGCACAGTGGAAGGCATGTTGTTGAGACAAAGCTGAAAGAGTTAGGAATAGAGGTCAATGATGAAGAGCTGGATATAATAATGAACAAGGTAAAAGAGTTGGGAGAAAGAAAGGGAGAGGTAAAAGATGATGATCTGATCAAAATTATCTTTAAAGTGAGGAGATCTCATGAATAAGATTTTCAAGGCTTACTATGTCTGGCCAAGGTTTCCGTCTCTATCACTCTCTGGACCATTTTGCTCTCTGCACTGCAAACACTGTAACAGGGTTTACCTTAAGGATATGATCGACGTATCTTCTCCAGAAAAGTTGATAGAAAAATGTAGAGAGGTAAAAGAGAAAGGAGCCATTGGTGTTTTGCTGAGTGGAGGTTGTACAAAAAAAGGAGAAATTATCAACTTGAGAAGGTTTCTTCCAACGATAGGAAAAATAAAGGAAGAAACCGGTTTGATCATAAAGTTGCATACAGGCATAGTTGATAGAGAGTTAGCTGAGATGATTGCAAGCGCTGATATTGACATTGCATCCGTCGAAGTCGTTGGATCAAATAATGCGATAAGAAATGTTTTCGGTTTGGATCTTAAGGTAGAGGATTACAAAAGAACTTTAGAGAATTTGAGAGATGCTGGGGTTAAACACATTGTTCCGCATGTTTGCATAGGGCTGAATGCTGGAAGATTAGATGGAGAGTTTAGAGCTATAGACATTGTAAAAGAGAGTGTAAAGCCTTCTGTTTTTGTCTTGATAGCCTTGAAGCCTACAAAAGGAACAGAATTCGAAAATGTAAAAATTCCTAGTCCCGAAGATGTTTACAAGGTTGTAAGATATGCAAAGGAGAGCTTTCCAGATGTTGATATTTCTTTAGGTTGTATGAGACCTAGGGCAGAAGGTAGAGTTGAGATAGAAAGATCTGCTCTTCTAGCGGGAGCTACCAGGATGGAGATTCCGTCAAAGGAAACTTTGAGATTAGCTGAAAAATTAGGATATAAAATAAAAAGGATAGAGGCTTGCTGCGCGTTGCCTAAGGAATATGAAAGTCTCATTTGAGATTGGTTTTATTCAAGATGCTTGTTAACATTCTTTTTAGGCGAGGGAGATCCTTTATTGCTGTATCCCACACAGCACCTAGATCTGCACCAAAATAACCATGTATTAGCTTATCTCTCATACCAGCTATGCTTCGCCAAGGTATATCAAGATACTTCTTTCTGAAATCTGCGGAGACATTCTTAGCTGCCTTCACCGATAATCTCAATCTCTCTTATAACAGCATCTTGAAGCATACGATTGTTTTTGAAATCTTTATAATCCTTATTTTGCAGATAACTTTCAATAAGATTAATTGCATCCAGCATATGCCTTATAAATTATAGTATATCGTCTTTCTTCAACTAAATATCACCTTGGCTTCCTTTTTTATTCTATTTATAAGGTACGGGCTGATCGCCTCTCTTGTTAGTAGATCGATTTTTTTGCCGAGCTTTTCCTCTAATTCCTGCTCTATATCTACAAGCTCAAGCAGACTTTTTCTTTCTTTAAATTCAACGATTACGTCTATATCGCTCTTTGTGGTTGCATCACCCCGAGCAAGTGATCCAAATATTTCTATCCTCTTTGCTCCATGTTTTCTAAGAATATCAACCAAATCTCTTATCATTTCATCTGTGACTCTTTTTGACTTCCTACTCATGGCCGGGAAATCTAAAAGCGACTACACTATTATAACTTTCGATAGATAAGCTCCTATATCTCAGAAGGTTTGTCATGTGAAGTCACTTCGATCAAAAACATATTCTATTTTTAATTTAAACCAAAAAATTAAAATTATAGGTAAAGTAATTTATTTATTGAAGGAGTTGGATGAACTTGGAGGTAGAGTTGTCATCATCTCTTGGAAACTTTGTACCTTTTTTCCTTTTATCCTATACTCTGTTAGGTGCGGGATTGAAATATATAGATGCTGCATTTGATGAAAAAACCTTGAGCATAAGGAATGCCATAATGATATCCCCTCTCATTGGTGTTCTGTGGATCTTCACTATGATCGTGGACGAACCTTCAAGCGTTCTATTGTCCTCGATTATCCTAGGGGTACTGCTCAGAGGGAAAATAGATAATATTGCTCATTCGATCGGTCTCTTTATTATAGTTTTTGTGGCCCTCGTGGTGGGTCTCAAGGTTAATTTCCTGTTGCTGCTATTTCTGACTGCTTGCGCGTATATGGACGAGGTCGGAAATGATATAATCGATGGGATGAGAAAGAAAGATAGATTCAGGGATATTTTCCTGAGATATTTCTTTGGAAGAAGATGGTTGCTTAAGGTAGCTGTGCTTTATCTTGCTCTGCTTAACTTGTTTCCGATGTACTCTTTGGTTGCGTTGATACTATTTGATGAAAGTTATCTTCTTATGGATGAATACAGTAGATCCAAACTTAGGAGAAAAAGGTGAAGTTATTTATTTCTCTAAACATTTCCAAGTCCTAGAATGACTATAGAGTGTGATGTCCTAGTAGTCGGAGGAGGGCCAGCAGGGCTATCTGCTGCATTAACTTTGGTGAAAAAAGGAGATTCGTCCGTTATCGTCCTCGAGAAAAAGAATTCTTGTGGATCGACGAGACCTAGATACGATATAACCGAGGCAGATAAAGAAACGAAGAGAATTTTTGAAACCCTAGGTCTTAACCCGTTAAAAAGAACCCGTACATCAGAGTGGTTCTTTCCAGATAAAGAATTTATGATGGAGTCTGAAGTAGAAGATTTTTATTTCCTAAGAGGAAATAAAACTGGCTCTATAGAAAACTTTCTTACGAGAAATCTTGAAGCATCTGGTGTTAAAATTCTGAGTAAAGTTGAGATTAAGAGGATTAAAATGATGGATAAAAAAATTGAGAAAATACAAGTTTCATATAATGGCACAAACACAGAGATAAAACCGTCTTTTGTCGTAGCCTCTGACGGGACCTTCTCTCTGTTAAGGGAAAAATTGAATGTTAAGAAGAAAATCTTAGCAAGATTCAAAGGTGTAGGAATTTTGATGGAAGCGAAAGGAGAGAATGCTATACCAAACTCTAGAGTATATTTTGATTCCAATATAGCTCCGGGAGGATACATATACGTTGGATCTGTCAAGAGGGATGTGTTTTTCTGCCTTGTAGTAGACTACGACTTAATCAAAGAAAAGAAAAACCGACTGGTCAGCAATTTAGAATTGTTTTTAGATTGTGAATATAAAAAACTTTTAGATAGATGGAAATTCAAAAACTATTTTGGAGGTGTAGGTATATCTGGTACCCTAGAAGTTATACATGGGAACATTGTACTCACCGGTGGTGCTGCTCTACTTCACGATCCTCTCCTTGGCTATGGGTTGAATTATGCTATTCAATCTGGATATTACGCTGGACTAGGCATATGTAATGGGGATCTTGGTATATACGACAATTTTGTTAAACAGATCAGCGAGGATTTTAAAGAAAAATACTTTCTAAGAGATGCATTGAAAAAAAAGGGTAATGGCTCTCTTGACATATTGGTAGAATATCTAAAACAACAGTGATATACTTGATCATAAATAGAAAAATACTCAAAGTCTTAGAGTATATAGCTTTTCAAAAAATTGAAAAGGTTGGAGTGTGATGAGATCCCTATCTTGCGATGTTCTGATCATAGGTGCTGGTCCTGCTGGTAGTTCTGCAGCATTATCATCTGCAAAAGAAGGATTAGATGTGATTATTGTTGATAAGAAAGATTTACCATCAAAAACTGCCTGTGCTGAGACCATAAGCAAGGGTTTTTTCCGATATTTACCTTTTAAGATACCTGATAGACTATTAAAGCATAGGCTAAGAGGGATTAAATTTTATTATGAAGAATTCTTTGTAAAAAGAGACAAAGGTATATGGTGGAAATCTTTTACGATAGATAGGAGGGAATTTGATCCCTTCGTACTTAACTTAGCTATAGATGAAGGTGCCACATTCTTGGCATCAACCGAGTTTGTGGATCTCCGGTACTCCAGTGGTTACATAGTGAATAAAGTTCTACTACGAGATAACAAAAATAATGAACTTACCATTTATCCAAAGATCTTTATAGCTGCAGACGGTGCTCAATCCAGCGTATTGAATGCTATGAATCTATCAAAAAATAGGGCATACTCTATCGGCTACATTAAGAGTCATGAATTTCACAATTTAGACTTATCAGATTATGAATATGGTCATGTATACTTTGGCGAGTTTGCAGATGGTGCATATGGATATATTTTCCCAAAATCTAGAAATGTAGCAAATATCGGTGTTGCGAGTCTAACGGATAAGGAACTTGATAAAAGATATAAAGAATTTTTGCATATGATCAATAGAGAGATAGGAAATGGTACAAAAAAGATAGATAGAAGTGGGATAGCCCCCATTATGGGTTTATCTGAGGATATTGCTTATGGAAATACATTGTTAGTAGGTGACGCTGCAAATCAGAATCTTAAACCCTTCGTTGAAGGGATACTTCCAGGAATAATCTGCGGATCGATAGCCGGTCAAGTAGCCGCACAATGCCTCAACGATATCAGGAACATCCGAAGATTCTACAAGGAATTAATAAAAAAGAAAATAGGAAAATTTTTCAAGGAATCTGATGCATTGAGCGATATCTTGGTAAATATATATGATAAAAGATATCGATCGAGATTCCTTATAGAATTAGCCACGTTTTCATATACTTTAGAATACGGAGAGTTGCAGAAACTCTTGAGACTCAATGAAGAAGATATTGAAACGCTTCTCAAAGAAAAATTAGCATAATGATGCATTTTAAAAACTCATCAGATTAACACTTTCATATAGATGGTGAGGTATTCCATCTTCCAGTATTAAGCTTTCCCCACCACCGAATAAGATTAAATAGTCGCTATGTGTCTCGTCTACCATATTCTTTATCTCGTATATTCTATTGCCAAGAGTTTCGATATAAGTTTCACACATTACCCCATATACGAGCTTGGCTTCCTTTGAGAATATTTTTTGAATTTCGGAAAGGATTCGGTCAGCTGTTAGACTATAAAGTTCTAGCTCGTTAGATTCCAATCTATTTGCAAAATAGACGTGACTACCCAAAATTAACCCAAGCATATATGCGTGTATTTTACCTTCCTTTAACGACCCAAATGGATAATAGAAAGCTTGTGTGTAAAACTTTTCTACCTCTCGTACAGATTTTTCGTCCCAGCCCAAAAGTCTATATAGCTCCTGAGTTGCTTCTTTACCATTAATGCGGGTAACTGTCCGTCGATCCTTTTTAGTGGAAACATTCACCTTAATACCTCTAGGTACTAGGGCTGAAGTTGAAAGAAATTCGGGCTTCAGTTGTGTAGAGACTCCTGCCAATAAGAGGGTGTTTTTCATCACCTCTTTTCCAAAAAATTGGTAGTTTTTCATTAGCTTTCCATCATCCATAGAGACCACACCAATCAGAGGTTTGTCGATTTGTGTTGAAATATGTTCTAGAATTTCATCCGCTCTATCAGTACCCATATTAGATTTCCACAAAGTAGGCAGAGCTTTTTCCATGACTCTTCCCATCGTTTTGGTTTTTATAACAGTCTGTCTTCCTACACCTGGAAATGACGGAATGATTGGACCGGATACTATCTCTATATAAAACTCCACATTCTCTAGCGATTTTTGGCTTTTCAACATATCGATGCACTCTTTAACTGCTTTTTGAGGATTTCTTTTGGTGTTACGACCTATGCCAGTTGATACCACCATGTCTGGATAGTGTATAGCTAATCCAGTAACACCTCTCGTAAAGCATCCATAATTATTCATAAATCCAGCCACAGTTCCTCCAATCAGAGGTGTTCCATCTGGTAAAACTTCCCAGACTCCGTTGAGGAGTTCTTGAAAACCTCCATAATTTTCGTAATGGATTGTTGAAAATAACAAGAAGAATTTTGGCTTCTCGCCATCGAGTTTTTCTAAAGCAGTCTCAGCCACCTCTCTACCAGCCTCTCTCGCATCCCATTTTCTTGATAGTCCAACTCCAGCTTTTAATTCGCTCATTTCTTACCTTCTAAGATCTCAACTATTCTTCTCCTCGCATTTTCCATCTCTACCTCAATCAATCCCTTGTTTGCCAAGGATGGGATGATTGCTACGAGAGCATTGTCTGTATTTGGAATAACAAAGAAAAGAACAGAGTGATTCTTCAACCTGAATTCCATAACATCCAGACCAACACTTGCATACTCCTCTATAACTGCGAAGACATTTTTCATAGCAACAGATACTATATCCCAAACATCCATAATTTTGGGGTTGAATTTGGAAGTATCCGGCATTACACTAACCATATTTTTCCTTGCAACCATACAAGCGTAGATATCATCTAATTTAAGCAAATCCTCCAGTACCTCAAGTATAGGATCATCGTTCACTTGATCTCAATCCCCCTCTCGGTTATTGTTATATCAACAGGTCTAAGAGAATGTTTTGTTCCCCTCATCTTCCAGATTGTGAGCTTTCTTCTATCCATCATCGGATCGATGGCTAAGAGTATGACTCCATCCGCAAGAAATTCGGATATGGTATCTCTGGATAATCCAGATCCACCTTCTGTAAGTTCAGATGTGACCATAGACGTAGCATTCACGCTGTGCAGAAAGTCAAATATCTTTCTGATATGGTATCTTATAACTGGTCTGGAATCTGATGGATAAGAACTTAGTTTCTCTATAACTGGAACCTTTTCAAATTCCACGGATCTACCGAGTACTAGTGGGGTATCTGCGAATGGAGATAGGGAGTCAAGAACTATCCTGTCAAAATCTCCAGTTAAGACTAGATCACCCATCTCGTGGTATGCCCCAGATCTTTCAAGGTCTATGTGAGACAATTTGAGTAGACCTTTTTCTATGGCTGGCAAGAAGTTAAATCCAGCAGCATTTGCATGTATTAGTAAACTCTCTATCTTTTGGTCAACAGATATATACAAGCATCTTTCACCATTTTTTATACCAGCATTTATGAAATGAAAACAGAGTATACTTTTTCCAGATCCCGGAGGACCGGATACAAGGGTTACACTATTCTTGGGCAAGCCACCTTGAAGGAGCTCGTCCAATTTTGGTATGCCAGTGGATACTCTCTCTATAGTCAGATCTTTTTTCTCTACAGCTCTCTCTATATAGTAAAATGATCTGTCATTCATCATGTGCATCCCATCCTCGGCAAATTATAAAACGTGAAGCAATTATAAAAGTTTATCGCTATACACCTATAGCAACTCTCAACAAATCCCTTAAACCTGGAGAGAATCCCAGTATAAAGATCGCTATCTTGAGGAGATTTAGCAAGCTGGAATAACTTTTCTCTTTTTTTGAAACATCTTCGAATATCAGAATTATGAGAACTATCAATATCACTTTAACAATTGGAAAAAGAACTCCAGACGATATATCCATAAAGAGGAAAGAAACGGGGTGCTTTTCTCCATACGAAGGGATCCCCATATTGAACGGATCATATATAGATATGTAGCTGGTAAATCCATCCAAAGAATGACCAAACAGCATAGCTAGATTCAAAGGTTTTGAAAAGAATTCCAGTTTCTTGATGTATTTACTGAGCAGATAAGCTATTGCGGTGATTGTTATTGGAAAAGATATGCAAACTAGAAGTACATCTATTCTGAAGATTTTATCATATGAAGCATAGCCAAATGAAATCAGACCTGATGCACATAGTGTCAAACCTATAGAGAATGTTATAGTTAGAATGGATAGATCTTTCTTGAAATAGAGAGAAGTAAAAACTATTGCAACTAGAGTTGCGAAGATTATGGGGTTTACAGGATTAACAATTAGATTTCTAAATGCAAACCAGAAAAGCGTGTAAAGTAAAATTAAGATAAATGCGTAAATAATTAGGAGGGATTTCTTCTTCCTATTTTCGAAAATCCAGCCAAGAATTATGGATACCAGAGCATAAGCAGCTACCTGAACATATATCAAAGGAGATATAAACCAGAAAGATAGAGGTATCTTAAAATATCCAGCATCTTCGAGTACTCTAGATACAGACCCAAATATGATGAATGGAAAAAGGGATTTGCATAGATTCCAGTTAATATCTATGTTCAATTTCTTAAGGAGTCTATAGATGTAATAGAGGGAGAGCAGAGCTATGATACCATATGTTATCTCAGATACTATGGTATAGCCTTCATGAGCGACTACACCATGATACTCAACCTCTCTACCCAAAGCATCCGCAACAACTGGACCCCAGTAATATTTCCATATCCATCTATCATAAACTATTGATGGAAAGAAGATGTATCCTACCATTACAGAGAAAAAGAAAATTACCAAGGCTAAGAGAATTAAATGATCTCTCCTCATTCTTCAACTCGAAGGCAAAAATAATATATTAATCTCTCGTTTACCGCTAGCTGATTATGACGAAGTTTCTAAAGATCAAGGAAATGATCTTCCCTAGAGACATAATAGTTGGGCATGAAGCCCTAGAAAGATTACCTGATTTGTGTGAAAGATTGTTAGAAGGTAAAGCTTTGATTGTTGAAGGAAAAAAGACAAAAAAGATAGCGGGAGATAGAGTAAAAAAACTCTTGCAAAAGTCCAAGTTTGAAACGTTCGAGATCGTCGTAACATCATCAACGATGAGAGAGGTTAAGAAGGTTCAGAGAGTTATAGAAAAGGAAAAGATAAACTTTGTCGTCGGCGTCGGCGGAGGCAAAGTGATTGATGTCTCGAAGCTTTCATCATATCGAAGCAACATACCCTTTATCAGTGTACCAACTGCTGCGTCTCACGATGGGATAGCATCTCCAATGGCTTCTATAAAGGATAAGGATTCTCAGGCATCAAAGAAGGCTGTATCCCCTTTAGCTATAGTAGCAGATACATCTATAATAAAAAAAGCTCCTTATAGGATGCTATCCTCTGGATGCGCAGATGTCATATCCAATCTCTCTGCAATAAAGGATTGGGAACTGGCTCATCGACTTAGGAATGAGGAATTCAGCACCTATGCCTACTCTCTATCAAAAACATCGGCTGAGCTCATCATGGAGAATTCTGATCTGATTAAAACGTATACGGAAGAAGGGGTATGGATAGCTGTTAAAGGGATGATAGTTTCTGGAGTAGCCATGAGTGTGGCAGGAAATTCCAGACCCGCATCTGGAGCTGAGCACATGTTTTCTCATGCCCTCGATGCAATAGCACCTGGCAAAGCTTTACACGGAGAACAATGTGGGGTTGGAGCAATAATGATGTTATATTTGCATGGTGAAGATTGGAAGAGTGTAAGAGATGTGCTTAAAGAGATTGGAGCTCCCACAAATGCAAAAGAGCTCGGAATACCTAAGAAAAAGATAGTGGAGGCTCTTGTTAGGGCACATTCCATAAGACCTGATAGATACACGATTTTGGGTGAAGGCGGTCTCACGAAGGAGGCCGCAAAAAGCATAGCAAAAAAGACTGGGGTGATATAATGCCTATAGTAACTCTTGTTGGAGAAAGAGTGGCCAAGAAAGGGAATGAGTTTATCTATTTAGGACCAAGTCCCGAATGTAAGAATTGTAAGCTGAAAACGGTCTGTTTCAACTTAAAGAGATTCAGAAGATACAGGATAGTTGGAATAAGAAACAAAAGGCATAGCTGTAATCAACATGATGGTGGAGTAAGAGTTGTAGAAGTAGAGGAGTTGCCAATAGTATCAAGCTTGGAAGGAAAGATAAAAGAGGGAAGCAAAACAAAGGTCAAGATTATAGATTGTAAAAGATTGGACTGCGAAAACTATGATATATGCCACAATCCAGCTGTTGAAGAGAATAGAGATTACAAGATATCGAAGATTATTGGTGAGATGAACTGTAAGATTGGAAAAAATCTGATGAAGGTAGAGTTGTCAGAGATCTAGTGGCATACAACATTATATATCAGTCCATCATCCCCAACTATACCATCTATGCTTCCTTCTGGATCAGCCACTATTCTATGCCAACCTTCTATACCATCTATTTCACTTAAATCGGAATAGCCCATGCATATTACAGAGATTCCTGATTTGCTACAGCTCCATACCTCTCCTATAATTCTATAATTATGGGTACCTTTTATTCCATCATAAATGATAAAAAGAGTTTTGTGTCCTTTCAGAATCTCTCTTTCTCCATATGTTTTGTTGCTCTCGATAATCTCTATATCATACTTCTCTGCCTGATTTTTTATGTCTTTCTCAACCATATCCAATAGCTTGTCTTTACTCTGCATTATCAGAAATTTCATAGATGTGACGCTAAGATAGGATACATCTCCATTTTTATAAATCTTTGTTGACCATTTACCTATACCGAGAAATCCTGATCCCTTCTCCTCGCTTCCAAAATCTTCATACCATCCATTTGTGAGTAGGCTTTGCGGTATATAGGCTTCCTTTAGAGATAGGCATCCAAAATTAAGAAAGATGAGAATAAAAATTGTTATGATTGCTATCTTTTTCATTTTTATTTAGTGGCTTTTTTCAGGATCTCTACTTTATCTGTTCTCTCCCATGTGAAGTCAGGATCCTCTCTTCCGAAATGCCCATAGGCTGCGGTTTTCTTATAGATCGGTCTTCTGAGATCTAAAACCTTTATTATCTGTGCAGGCTTCAATGGGAAGTAATGCCAAACAATCTCTTCTATCTTCTCAACAGGAATCTTATTTGTTCCGAAGCATTCAATATCTAAAGATATTGGCTCTGGTACACCTATAGCATATGCTAGGCTTATCTCACATTTCTCTGCAAGTCCAGCGGCAACTATGTTTTTGGCTATGTATCTGGCTGCATAGGCTCCGCTTCTATCTACTTTGGTTGGATCCTTTCCAGAGAAGGCGCCTCCGCCATGTCTGGCTACCCCTCCATAGGTATCAACCATTATCTTTCTACCAGTTAAGCCTGCATCAGCGTAAGGTCCACCTCTCACGAAAGAACCGGTTGGATTAACATATATCTTTGTATCATCATCCATCCATTCTTTGCATACCGGCTTTATCACTTCTTGAACTATATCTCTCTCAAGTTTTTCCTTTGATATTCCTGGATCATGCTGTGTAGATACAACTATCGCATATGCTCTCACAGGCTTACCATCTTCGTATTCTATAGATACCTGTGACTTACCATCTGGCCTTAGATAAGGTACTCTTCCTTCTTTCCTGACAGTGGCTAATCTTTTTGTTAATTTATGAGCAAGCATTATTGGTAAAGGCATAAGTTCTTTTGTTTCTTTACATGCATAACCGTACATCATTCCCTGATCTCCAGCCCCGAGCTCTTCATCATTGAGAATTACGCCTCTCGATATATCTGGACTCTGCTCTGTTATCTGAACCCATACTGAGCAGGTCTCCCATTCTATTCCATATTCTGCTTTTGTGTAACCTATCTCTTTTATAGTCTGTCTGACCACATGAGGAACATCAACATAACCTTCTGTTGTCATCTCACCAAAAACCAGCACTCCTCCATTCTTAGTTGCGGCTTCTATTGCTACTCTAGAAAATTTGTCCTGTCTCAAAGCATCATCGAGAATAGCATCAGATATGAGATCGCACATCTTGTCTGGATGCCCCTCTGTTACTGATTCAGACGTAACTATCTTTCCCATCTTTACCACCAGCGATTTAAGTGGAAGGTCTAATTCGCTTATAACCTTTTTCTCTAAGTTTTTATATGAGATTGATATTCGCTATTTGGGGCCCGTAGCTTAGCCTGGTTGGAGCGCCCGGCTGATAACCGGGAGGTCAGGAGTTCAAATCTCCTCGGGCCCACTTCTGCAGATAAGTTTTTTATTAGGTTTATCTCTTTTAGCTAGAGAGACATGAAGAGGAAAATATCAAAGTTTAAACTTTCTCTGCTAATAATAGGTCTAGCTCTCGTATTTACAAGTGTTATACTTATGTTCCATGGATATGATATTCTTAAGGAGTCGAAAGCAGGATCGATGGGTAATATGTTCTCAAAAACTCTCGATTCACTTATGTATCTCTTGGGAGGTAGCCTGCTTTTGGTTTTTGGAATAGCATTTGTCTATTATAGTCAAATGAATGGAATGTTTATTTATGAAGAGAAATCCAAGTCTGAGAATGAAGAATTTTAGGGTTATTCTATGCTGACGTGATAAGCTTCTCCTTCTTTCTTTTTGCTTTTCCTCTTTATAACAATATCGAGGATGCCGTTTTTGTATGTAGCTTTTGTTGTCTTTGGCTTTACCTTACACGGTAACTCTATCAACTTGTGATATTTTTTCTTTGGATTGTTAACCTTTATCTCTACCGTATCCTCGGTTACCTTAAGATCTATGTCTTTCTTTTCAACTCCTGGAATCTCCATGGTTATCGCAACATCCTCGTCACCTTCTATCACATCTGTTAAGGGTTCTATCTCATCTGATACAATAGCCTCGCCATCTGGAGTCTCTATGGCTTTGTTTCCAAACTCTTCCAGTCTTGGTCTTCCGTCTGGACCTATGGTGAGTTTGAATCCTCTGACAATAGGTTTACCTGGCTCTGCATTTGTCAGCATCTTGAATAACTCTTCTGCCATCCTCTCTATATCTTCCAGAAATCTCTCGTCGAAGAACTTATCTAAAATATCATCGTCTATACCTAGGAATCTGAAAGGATTTTTTCTTCTTCTATCTCTTCTGAATGGATCCATGGTATCTGAATATTATAAGCAGGGGTTAGGATTTAAAGTATTCGGTCTTTATGATTGCTGTGAAGTTGTCCGGGATTATAAACTCCCTATTTGATTGTTATTATGTGACCGTTTAGTATAGATTCTCCGTTGCTTATTATCCGGTCAGAATTGCTATCACTGCTTCTTCTCCTTACTATCTTGACGTAGAGAGGTTCTGACCAGTCACTTACTTCATGATAGAATGTGTCTCTAGCCCTTACTTTTATTTCTATTGTTTTACCCACATAGTACCTTGGAAAACTTTCTTTTATAGTTATAGACTTTCCTGACTCTAACGGTGAGCTCCACTCTGTATTTACGCCATCGATACAAAATTGATATTGTATGTCGTCCCCGTCGGGATCATTGGAGCATGCGGTAAACTCCCCTTCCTCATATGCTTTGAGTGTATTTGGACCTTTTAGAGTGGGTGTCTCTGGAGCCTCGTTCTCTACTATTATGGTGCGGATCTTTTCACCCTCTTTCTCCCATTTATCATCAGACCTTTTGTATATTATACTTATCTCAAGAACGATATCGTATGATTTGTGATGTCCAAATATACTAAATGCATCTTTTCTGGGTGAAAATTTCATAACTAGTTTTCCATGACCTGCATCATCATGCCCAGCTTTGTCGTTTTTTTCGAGGTTTTCGTACGCCAAAGTGACTCCTCCACCACGTAGCTCAAAATAGAATCCCCAGAACTCATCGGTCCACAGAGGGCAGTCGTCCTTTATCTCCCAGTTTACAATAAGGGTCATTTTTTCTTCATGTGGTGCGTACAGTTTTTTTGGTAATTTGCTGTTGAATTTAATCTGAAGTTTGGGACTATAAGTGGGAAAACTTCCTGGATGTATAGCCAGAGTACCTACGTAGTATGTGTAGTTGCCACAGGTATTTAACGTTGGGTGGTTTATTATTTTGTCACTCTGGGCGGACTGTGGAATTGCTGTCAAACTAGCTAAGAAAAACACGCCTATTATAATAATCTGCTGCAATTTCATATTTTACATAGTATAAATTTTAATTTAAAAATTTTACGCCTCTACTAATTGGAAAATCTAGATTGTTCTCATTATGGTCACTTCAACAGGATATGTATAATGGTGAATAGGATATCCCCATAAAGATAAGCTGCTATGAATCCTATAAGTAGAGGAATCATAAAGGGTATCTTTGGAGTAACCCATATCCTTTTAAGGCCTTGTTTTTCTAGCTTTTCTAAATGTTCAGAGGTATCAAAGTCCTCAGGCATTATCACCAATTTTCTTTTTCCATCCACTATTTTCTCCAAAGGCCAAACGAATTTTTTCTTTGCCTCTTCTATGTCCATCTTGTAACCGATTAAAGCAAAAGGAAACTCAACCTCTCTTTTTATAGCGTTATATATCAGTAGAGATGGAGGAATTAGCAGAAATATAATTACAGAGTTGCAGAAGATGGTCCAAGGGAAAGGCATTACGGATAAATGCTGGGGGAAGCCGAACAGCGATGGCCAGAATGGACTCAAGATAGCTAATGACATTATCGCTTTAGCATCCGCTCCACCAAAGATTAGACCTATGTAAAAGAACACATACACTATGGCTATAATCAGAGGTATAAAGAGGAGATACAATGGGTTTTGAATGTTGCCAGTCAGGTATTGAATTATTAAGAGGATTGCCCCAACTCCTCCCATTATTATCCATAGGATGTTTGGTGCCATTCTCGTTTTTAGATCTGTGTAGCTTGCATATCCTAAAATTATCGTACCAACGACCAATCTTATGATATCGAGCGTAGTTGGTATATCCATGCTTTTCGGTATGAGATTTCTATTTTAGTATTTTTGGTAAACCATCTATCCCTTGTCACATTTATGAAATTTGATTCTGACTAAAATTGAAACACATTCCAATTTTAGTATGACTTTTATTGAACTTCATTTCAATTTTTCTCCTTACGTAAAGTCCCAAGTTCCGAGCAAAACATTCGCAGGTATGTAGGAGATCTTTACTTCTTTCCCGGTGCAGTTGTATATATACTCGCCAGCATCAAGGAAGCCATCGTTATCTTCATCATAGATTTCTACTGTATCCGGATTTATCAATAAGTCACTCCATTTCACTTCTTGTTGTCCGCCTGTATAGAGAACAAGAAGTTTTCCATCTTCCCTTTGCTGGGAAAAGGTTGGAAATTTTGGCATAGTCTGCGTTGTTGCGGTCATACTCGTAAGGACAACAAATATGGCTGCAGCAAGTGCTACAACAATAGCAACCATAAGGACAACACCTATAATCTCAGATACAGCATAGTCTCTCATTAGATTTGAGAAAGTGGTAGGACTATTTAAAACTTGATTGTTCCTAGAACCTGATTTGTGGGTTTCCATACCATTGTATAAGTTATTCCTTCGTTGAATCCTGTTATCATGTCTCCTCCAGATATCGTTGTCTGCCTGAGATTAGATGTTCCTGTTCCTATGCTTAGATCAGCCTGAACATAGTACTCGTTTCCACTTTCATCTTTGAATACAAGATTCGGAGTTGTTCCATCTGCGTATTTGTATGAGCTTGAACCCTTAACTATGATAATGGAGTTTGTTACTTTGTCAACATTATAGGAGATATCAACTGTTGCTTTAGAGAACCTTAACATTCCATTAGAATATGCGTAAACACCAACAGCTAGCATAATAACTATGGCTACCATAAATACTACTCCTACCACTCCAGACACTGCGTTATCGCTACCCATCTCTCCTCACCATATTAATCTCTGTAACTCATACTATTTAAACATTTTGCGACATTTTGACATGTCGCATTCTAGCAAAATAGATTTGATTTCAAGAGTTTGGGTAACATCTAGATGCAATGATTCTTTTAAATCAGGGTTGCGAACACATTAACTTATTAGCTAACTCTAATATACAGACATATAGATCTCTATAATAATTGAATCAAAAAATAAAAGGAGAGAGATGTTTTTAGGTTTGTAGATTTGTCTCTTCTATGCCTAGCTCACATCTGAAAGTGTGTATGTTCCCATGAGAGAATTAGTGGGCTCGTATCTGATTGTTATTGTTATATCTCCGCTACAGGTTGTAGTTTCGTCGTCAAAATCGATTGTATCCCCTGCTGTTACTGTTCCCGATTTCTCTATATACTCTGTATTGGTTCCATCCGTGACCGTTATATTTATGTCGCTCCACGAGATTCCTGGATCTGCCGAAGAGACTTTGAGTGTGTTTTCTGACTCGTCTTTTATGAAGGTAACATTTGGTGTGCTTTGGGTTGTTCCAGATATCATACCAGACACGTAGACATACACTGCAGCAGCGATGGCTACTGTTATCGCTACCATCAGTATTACGCCTATCACTGCTGATACAGCCTCTTCTCCCTCTACAAATTTCCTATTCGCCTTCATGTTTCGTCACCCCTATACGTTGACTGTCCAGGTTCCTAGCAATGTGTTTGTCGGTATGTATGTCAAAGTTACTTCTACTTCTCCGCTACCAACTACCTGTATGTAGTCTCCCGCTGTAACCTCATATTGATTAGCTGAGGATGCGCAGTGATCTAGGTTCCCTCCGCCCGTGTTCTTACCTATGTTAGCACCTGCCGAACTATTCACATATACCTTGCTAGCAGTACTTGTCAGTTTTATATCATACCAATCGATTCCAGGCTCTGCACTATTTATTATTATCTTATCTGCATCATTGTCAACTATACAAGCTATCGTCGGTGTGTGCTGAGTTGTCCCCGCTAGCATACCAGAAACATAGACATACACTGCAGCAGCGATGGCCACTGTTATCGCTACCATCAAGATTACGCCTATCACTGCTGAGACAGCCTCTTCTCCTTCTACAAATTTCCTATTCGCCTTCATACTCTATCCCACTCCTCCTAGCCTTGCGGCAGCCTCTTTCAATTGCATAGGCTTTATGGTATTTATACGTTTCGTTTCGCTGCCACAAGGCTTGGTTTTTCATTGGAGAAAAAGGATATTAAAACCTATATATAAATCTTACCATTTAAATTAAAATCATATTTATAAAATTTAGTGAATTTTGATTACTCCATAAGATAACTTCTCCTTATCTCCTCCATGAACATCTCTATATCTGTAAGATGATCTCTGACTATTTCTACTATTCTGTTAGAATCGAGTGTTCCATATCTATGAATCAAAAGATTTCTGAATCTCGCCATAAGAGATAACCTCTCGGCAAGATCTTTAGGAATAACCTTGCTCTCTCCAAGCACTTTAAACATATCGGCATAACTTTCTGCTCTCCTGAGTCTTTCTGAAGAAATTATGTGATTAGCTATATCTATGCATGCCTCTATCATCTCAAATAAAGAGAATTTGAGTGCCTGATAATCCTTGTAACTATTCTCTAAATCCTCTGGTTCTATGTCGGAGTAATTATCTCTGATAAAGTCAAGATTTCTCTCTATTATATCAAACTTCCCCTCTATGAGATCCTTATCAACCATCTTTAAACCTCATCCTATCATACTCTAGAAAATAAGGTTTCATATCGATGTAGGTTTTTGTGATATATGTCTCGAATCTCACCCTCTCTTTTTCATCCCTTGAAAATATCAGTTTTCCATACCTCAAAACCTGATTTAGGAATCTTATAGGTTTGTTGTTTAATATTACCACTTCAACATCTTTGAGTTTTGCGTTCTTCTCTATCTCCTCAGCCAATTTTACTTCATAGAAGATGTCTGGTTTGAAATCTTTTGATAGATATACTCCTATATCCACATCACTTCTTTCATTATAATCTCCTCTTGCTTTCGAACCATAGAGATACGCAAATAGTATCTCGCTGTGTTTTCCTAGTATCTTCCTTAACTTTTTGATCATTCATCAGTAAAGGTTTTTGTTCCTGTAAAAATATTTCGGTGAAATCTCAAAGATTGAGAAAATCATAATGTATAGAAATCATTTTAAACTACCGCCAAGTTATGTAGGATGATGGAAGAAATCAAAAAGATGGTTGATTCTATCAAAACTTATCCTGAAGTTGTCGCTATCATTTTATATGGTTCTCACGCAAAGAATAAAGCTAATCCTCTATCTGATATCGATATAGCGGTTATAGTAAAGGACGAGAAGATAGAAGCAGAGATTGGAAGTTTTTCCTCAAACAAGTTTGATGTGGTTCCTTTTCATAGATTGCCTCTCTACATACAGTTCGAGGTGCTAAAAGATGGAAAGATACTATTTTTGAGAGATAGAAACTACTTTAACAGGATAAAGAGGAGAGTAATAAGAAATTATCTTGAGATGTCTGAAATGTACAGAAGGTTTGAGAGGAGGGTAATGTCAAGATGAGGTTATCTATCATCATATCCAGAATAGAAATACATGTAAAAAGAGCCAATGAATTGATGAATAGAGATCTATCTGACGATGTGGTATTCAGTGCTCTATCCATGGAATGTTTTCAAGCCATAAACTCAGCCATAGACTTGGGAGAGCATCTTGTATCTAAACACAATCTCGGGATACCCTCTACATACAGAGAGATATTTGAGATACTTCACAAAAATAAGATAATAAACGAGGAAATTCTTAATGGAATGAAGAAACTCATCTTTTACAGAAATCTCATAGCCCACGAGTATTATACCATAGAAGTGAAGGATTTGAAAGAGATTGTAGATATGCTCAATATTCTTCTCGATCTTGTGGAAAGTGTGAAAAGGTATGAGAGTGGTTTGGGTAAATGAATTTAGGGGGAGCGTTATTCTACCAAGATTTTTCCTCATTAATAAACTCTAACGAAATATTTATAGACGAAAATCTCCTTCTAGTTTTGGGATGGGATGCTAAACAGAGAATTAGATGATTTAGAGGAAAAGTTAAGATTTATTCACGAAACAATAGATAACTTGTTTAGAGAAGAGACCACACCAAAACCTCCATCCTTTGATGATATCACAGAAGAGATAGATAATGTTATATCAAGAGGAGAATATGGAGCATTTCTAAGAGAACCTGATCTAACTCCAAAACTTCCATCTCCATTTGAGAGAAGACCAAGGTTACCGAAACCTTCGAGAATAAAGGAAGAAACGTTTGTTCCAACTGTACAAACAGAACTTCCCTTCCTTATATGCGAGAACTTTGATAGGGTTGAAGAACTGCTGCTAAATCCTTCCTTCTCTGCTGTATCACTCAATAGAATAGAAGAAATCTCTACATCTGATTTTCTCACCTTCGAATCAAAGATGTTCAGCTTTAGCGAGTCCAAACAGATTCTGAAACCAAGAAGAGAAAAAGCTACAAAAGCTATAGATGGGTTACTTAAAGAGAGGGAAGAAAGAGTAGAAGAGGTTCCGACTCCACCAGATAAAGAAGTTGTAGAGGAAAAGAAAGGTTTTGGATGGAAAGGGCTGGGAACTAGATTGATAGTTTACGACAAAAAGTTGAAGGAATACAAGTATGTGGTAAGAGAGCCAGAGCTTACCGAAGAAGAGGAGAAGATCAAAAATGAGTTGATCAAATTATTCAAACTTCTTGCTGATGTGCCTGTCTTTGATGTTGATGAAAAGGAAAAACAAAAGATACTGGAAGAATCTTTGGATCAAATCATAAAGGATAACGGGATAAAGATTCCAGAGGAATCAAAGGATAAGATATTCTACTACATAATGAGGGATTTTGTTGGTTATGGGAAGATAGACATACCGATGAGAGATGGAGAAATAGAGGATATCTCCTGCGACGGTTATAGTGTACCAATATTTGTACATCATAGAAAGTATCAGTCTATAGAAACGAATATCAGGTTCAAAGATGGAGAAGAACTCGATTCCTTTGTTGTAAGGTTAGCTCAGATCTGTGGTAAGCAGATATCTGTGTATTCTCCCATTGTTGACGGAAAACTACCAGATGGTTCAAGATTACAGGCTACTCTATCAAAGACTGTAACGAAAGAATCAACATTTACTGTTAGAAGATTTAGAGAGGATCCATTAACTCCTATAGATCTAATAGAGAGTAACACCATGTCCCTCGAGATGGCAGCCTACTTCTGGTTAGCAATAGAACATGGAGCTTCTATCCTATTCTGTGGTGGCACAGCGAGTGGAAAGACCACTACTCTAAATGCCCTCTCTCTATTCATACCACCATCTCACAAGATAATCTCTATAGAAGATACCAGAGAAGTAAATCTCCCACACAAGAACTGGATAGCTGGAACAACCAGGGAAGGATTCTCGACTGCCGAGACAGAAAAGACAGGTAAAGATATAGACATGTTCGATCTACTGAGAGCTGCTTTAAGGCAGAGACCTAGGGTTATAATAGTCGGAGAGGTCAGAGGAAGAGAGGCTTACGCTCTCTTTCAAGCGATGGCTACAGGTCATACTTCCTATGCAACCATACACGCTGGTAGCATACATACCTTAATCCAAAGATTAGAGAATCCACCCATCTCTCTACCAAGAGCTTTGCTCACATCTCTAGATATCATTGTTTTCATCAATGCCATACCCGTTGGAGATAAACTCATAAGAAGGATTACAAGTGTAACCGAGATAATAAAGATGGATCCTGACACCAAGCAACTCATCTTCATGCAACCTTTCAGATGGGTATCCAAAGTAGATGATAGATTTGAATGTACAGGTAGCAGCAAGGTTTTGATGGATATAAGATTAGTAAATGATTGGGATGAAAAGAGATTGCAGGAAGAGATAAAGAATAGGATGAAGGTCCTGGAGTGGATGGTCAAGAATAAAGTCAGATCGTACAAAGAAGTTGGTGCGATAATAGCTGAGTACTACAAAGATCCAAAATCTGTACTTAAGAATCCAGGGGCTGTACTAAAAAGACTGAAAAAAGAGGAAGAAAAGAGAGAGGAGAAAAAGGAGGAGGAAACAGAGATAACCGGAAAGAGATCATTCCTTGATATCTTTAAATTTAGGAGGAAGAAGAAATGAGGTCAACCCCTTACAGCAGGATGTGTAAGAGGATCTTCAAGAAAATTTTCGAGAAGCTCAACATAGAGGAAGACGAAAAAAACCATCTTCTGGAAATGGCTGATATAAGAATGACCTATGAGGAATACTACTCTATGGCAATCATGAATATGATAATAGCCTTTGTGTCATCTATCATTGTTTCTTTCGTCATCTATAATCTCTTTCCTTCGAATATTACAGCACTTGTTGTGTTCCTTCTTCCATCCATGTTGACCTTGATTGTATCAAGCTACTATCTTTCTCTACCAGATTCTAGGGCAAAAGCCAGGGCAAGGAAGATAGATATCCTTCTTCCTTATGTCACCAATTTCATAGCAACTATGTCCTCGGCAGGCATATCTCCAGGTGAGATTTTCAAAAGACTATCCACGGTTGATCTCTATGGAGAGATACAGAAGGAAGCTAAGAAGATAGCCAAAGAGATATACATCATGGGAACAGATACCGTAACTGCATTAAAGCATGCGATAGAGAGATCTCCATCGAGAAAATTCAAGGATTTTATCCAAGGGATAATATCTACAATTCAATCCGGTAGTGATCTAAATGAGTACTTTAAAAACATCGTTGATAAGTACATGCAAGAAGATTTGTTAGAGAGAAGGAAGAATTTGGAATCTCTAGCGATAATAGCTGAGATTTTCGTTATCTCGGTGATAGCCTTTCCATTATTTCTAGTGATAATAATATCAACCATGAGTTTGACATCGAGTGGAGGAGCTATTCCTTTCGATTTTCTCTATATACTATCCCTACTTATTCTTCCTATGGCATACTTTGGATTTTATGTTCTCATGAAATCAACAGCGGTGGAGGTATGATAGGAAAAAAGTATAACCTGAAGAAGATATACAAGGAAGGGAGGCAAGATCTACCAGTTATACTGATAAGTGCCTTTCCAACAACTATTTTTATCATCATAGCCTTTTTTTCTCTTATGGGAATGACTAGTTTTTCCAAAGATAATGTAGTAGATTTTATTCTCTTAGCGATCCTTTCCTCGCTGGGTCCAATAGGGTTTTATAACTATCACAAGCTAAGAATAAAAAGAAAGATAGAGGAAAAGCTACCCGATTTCCTTAGAGAGATAGGCAGCTCCACATCATCTGGAATGACTGTATTCGATGCTGTCAGATCTGCATCAAAGAGAGATTACGGGCCATTAACCAAGGAGATAAAGATGATGAATGCTCAGCTTTCCTGGGGAATATCTGTAAAAGAAGCTCTTGTAAATTTCTCCAAAAGATTAAAATCCCCACCTGTAGAGAGAGCTGTTCTCACCATAAATCAAGCTTTGGATATGGGCGGCAACACCTCAGAAACTTTTTTCGCTGCAGCCAAGGAAATAGAGCAGATAAAACTCATAGAACAACAAAGGCGAACAGAGATGTCAATGTACAGTATAGTGATTCTTCTGAGCTTCTTCGTTTTTCTTGCTGTGATCTTGATAATCAATCAAACAATCTTTGCCGAGTTTTTCAAACTTCAAAAAGAAATCGGTGGAGCAAGCATGGGAGGATTTGGTTTGGGGCATATAGACAAAGATGCTCTTAGGTATGCTTTTTTCTCTTTTACCTTTGTCCAGAGTATAGGAGCTGGATTGCTTGGAGGATTCATGATGGATGGTAACCTTTCGTCGGGCGTGAGATATAGCTTTATTCTTCTGCTAACTTCTTTCATAGCTCTCAGGTTCTTGATGTAGAGAGGTTTAAATAATAGGAGGGACAAAGATATATCTGAGGAGGGATGAAATTCAGATCCATACTCAGAGATAACTATGCATTATCATCCCATGTACTAGATACAGCTCTGCTTCTAGGTATAGCTATAATAGCGTTTGGTGTTGTATCCTCAAATTTTTTTCCCTTAATTCTCCCAACCCATCCTCCAAATGTTGATCTATCTGCTTACATAAGAGGAGATTATGTATTTATAGAGCACATGGGTGGAGAGAGCTTAAAGTATAATAAAACGAGAATAATCGTAAGTATAGGCGATGAAGCTAAGAATAAACCACCACTTATCGAAAAGAATAACAACGGTTTGTGGGAATGTGGTGAGTATGTATGCTATTTTTACAATACCACCGATTTAGTGAGTATACTAGTTATAGACGAAGAGACAAATTTTATACTCTTGCAAGGTAATCTGAAGAGAGGAGAGGTTTCATGGATAGGAGCAACACCTCCTATCTTGGTATCTAGTTTAAGAACCAACAGCGATGATGAAGATCTCATATGCTATGCTTTGCCTCAGGAAAACTTCAACGCAAAAACATATATTTACAACTGGAAGAAGAATGGAGAATCCATATTCGAGGTTCTCCTCCCATTTGACAGTCAAAGCAATAGCCTTGCAAAGGACTACTCTGGAAATGGTTATGATGGCACAGTAGATGGTGCAACATGGATAGCCGATGGCAAAGTGGGTGGAGCCTACAGTTTTGATGGTATAGACGACAAGATAGGAATATCTTTACCAAACGTATTCAGGGATTTAAGCAATAACTTCACGATCTCTCTCTGGATAAGAAGTAGGGATATAGTAACGAATAGCACCAAAATAAAAACAATAGTTGAGATATACATAGATGAAAACAACTCCCTACAGATATTCCAATACAACTCTTCCTTCCAATTTGGATTTAAGGTAAATGGGGACAAAAAACAGGCTTTGAGAACGTCAGAGTTGCAAGAAAACCAGTGGTATTTCTTGAGCATAGTATGGAACTCTGGAAGTCCTTTGGTATATCTGAATGGCACCTTGAATATGTCGCCTGGCGCAAGAGAATATCCAGAAGGAAATAAAAGTAGTCTTGTCATTGGTCAATTGAGTAATGGAAATAATAGCTTCAATGGAGACATAGATGAGTTCTATATCTATAGATATGCCAGATCTTCTCAACAGGTGTACCAAGATTATCTGGACACGAAAGATGGATCATCTGATCACAGAACCTTGGTTGCAAGTGAAACTAGCTTGGGTGATGCTTGGTCATGCACAATTACACCTAACAACTCATTAACAGATGGGGACACCATAGATTCTGAGGTTCTGGTTATCCAAGCATATGGGGGTGGGACATGAGGATCAAATACTTGCTTCTTCTTGGATTTTTACTCTTCTGCTCGGCTATCATACTAATGGTCACAGATAGTGCAAAAGCAGGATCTTATAATGGCACAGACATAGCTCTAGCGATACTTCATGATCCTTCAACATTGATATCTTCATATTATGAAGATAGCGATCCAACCAATCAGTTCAGACAGAGAGCCATACTTGACTCCCTAGGGATACTGAGCCCAACAGATGGGGATACGTTTGCTATGCTAAGCACTGGAATAGCTGGAGCTACACCAGTAACGACGAATTCTGAAGACCCTGGAAGTGAAGAGGGAACATGGTTCGGACCTCATTCTCCAGGTCCAAGGGGACCTTTCGATCACGCAAAATTGATACTCAATCTCACGGTACCTGAAGGCATGCATAATGTATCTTTCGATTTGCAATTTTTCAGCATGGAATATCCTGACTTCGTAGGTACTATCTACAACGATAAAGTCAATGTTACGGTTATATCTCCTTCTAAAGGTATAGGATACTATCAGTTCGATGTTAACAGTGGAGATTTTGTCATGAAATCTAGAGATATACCCGGAACAGGTTTTGATCTATTTGCTGTAAGGTGGAGCTGGTGGTATAGGAAATGGGTACCAACGTCGCCGTCGGGAGTAGATACAGTAACCACTACTCCTTATTGGAGTGATGATGCAGGAGCTGGCGCTCTCATAACAAGAGTATTTCCGGTATCTCCAAACGAAAACATTACTATAATATTCCAGATATGGGATGCTGGAGACAATATATTTGACAGTGCTGTCTTCATAGACAATGTGAGATTTTCAGGATATGGCTATCCTGATGTCAAAGCTGTTAAAACTTGGCAAGATGTGAATGGTGATACCCTCCAACCTGGAGATAGGATTAAATATACCATAACTTTGAGTAACATAGGCAACGTTTCCTTACCGGATAATCCAGGTTATGAGTTTGAGGATCCCATTCCAGACAACACAACTTTCGTTCCAGGCTCTATATACTGTAGCTCTGGTACTTGCACCTATTTAAGTGATGAAAACAAGATAGTTTGGAGTGGAAGCATACCAAAAGAGAGTAGCGTACTTATAACATATCAAGTCGAGGTTTATTCCAATCTTACCGAGACTTCCATAATATCGAATCAGGGTACGATGTACTGGGATAAAGATGAAGATGGAACAAACGAAGCAACCGAACTCACAGATGATCCAAGTATAGATGATGGGATAGATCAAGACGGAGATGGTGAAACATGGGACGATGATCCTACCATAGCTGTTGTTCTACTAGAGAACCTTTCTGAACTATCAGAGGACTTCTCAGATGATACGCCTGGCGCGGGAGCGAGTCAAGACTTTTATGGATTTGATTGGTTTGATACGAGCTTCTCTGATGATCAGGGATACTTTGGTGTAGCAGGTGGCTATTATTACTCCACACCCAATTCCTTCAAAGTGCAGATGAGATCGAACATGAGTAAACAGTATTGGAATTACAGCTTTGGTTGGCTATCATCGGAGCCGAACGTAAGTTATTGGGAAGTATATTTTGCATGCGGGAACAACAGCGAAGAATCTGATCTCATCTTATCATTCAAAGATTCTGAAGGAAATGAGATCGCTAGGTTGAAATTTGATTATGAAAACACTGGTAGCGATCTTCCAAATAACTTTGCGCCTTGCCTGTATTACATGAATAGAGATGAACAATGGGTTAAGATTTCTACAGATTATCAAAATGGATATCTCTACAATGGATGGTATAAACTAAGGATAGAAACAAACGGTACCAAACTTGATTACATACTCTACAGAAATGATAACATTACCGATAGAAAGACCGATTATTATCTGGAGGTTGAACTTTCTGGGCTATCAAAAGTAGAATGGTACTCTACCAAGAATCCTGTCGTCTGTCCAATGTTTTTCTTTGATGAGCATAAAATAGGATTTTCCTAGTTCACTCCCTTATGCCGTAGTAGAATTTTATCTCTCTCATGTAGTTTTCCATCTCTTGATCAAACTGATTGTAATATGGACTCAGCTCGTTAAATATATCCATCTCATGACTAGCTTTTGCATTCTCGCCATCTTGATAATAAATAGATGCATTCTCTAGGTGCCAACTCATAAGATTGCCATAATAAGTAAGATTGATAGCAGAGTGAGTGTAGTTGATATAAAGCTCTAAGATCACGCTGTATTCCTCGGTTGATGAATTTGTAGATAATAGCATGTAGTGAAGAGCTTTTTTAAATACATAGTTGGATCTGTTGAAATAGAACTTTGCATCAAAAGTGAGATTCTTGGTTTTCTCGTAATCTTTCCTTTCAAACCAGAAGTTTGCTTTTTCTAGATTAATCTTTGCATTCTTTAGATCATCTCTAGCTGTATCCAAGTAAGTTAAAGCCATGGACATGTTGTCAACGAATTTCTTTGCCTGAGATGTTACAAACTCTATCTTTTCTTCATAGACCACCCTTACTTCTTGTAACCTGATCCTGTTTTGATAATCTGCAATAATATAGGTCATGGTTATCACAACAATCATTATGGATACCATTCCCAAAAATAGTGTTAAATCAAACTCTCTTCCAGCGAACTTCACCCTCCTCATCATTTGAAAGAATAGACTAAGGATATAAAGAGTTGTTGTTTCTTAAAGAGATTCTGTAGGAGTATAAATCCTCAAAAAATATGTGCCTCTTCGTTATCACCTCAAATTCATAGATACTGTTATATTTTTCTTCTAAAAACTCTCTATTGGTCAAGCTGCTCATAACCATATAAATCTCCCCACCAGTTTCAAGATATCTCCAGGCATCTCCAAGAAATCTGTCAATAACCTCTACTCCTCCTTTGCCTCCGTCCCAAGATATATCCTCTCCTTTGGTGGGAAGATAAGGTGGGTTGAATGTTATCAAATCAAATCTTTCATCAATATTTCTAAACAGATCAGTTTTTACAACTCTAAGCCTAATGTTGTTTATTTCCGAGTTGAGTATGGTATTCTCTATAGCTTTTTCACTAATATCAGCAGCCACTACATCCAGACCAGATTTTGCTAGATGTAATGCTACTATTCCAGTTCCACAACCCATGTCAAGCGCTTTTTCGTGCTTCTCTATGTTTATAGACTCTATGAGAAGATAGCTATCATCAGCTGGAGGGTAGACGCCAGGCAGCACCCTTATTTTTATATCCTGATCTATTTTCACGGGAAAAGTATAAGTTCGGGTATTTTATATATGAATTGGGATGGGATGAAGGTAAAGATAGCACTGATTGGTCTACTAGCTTTCATCGTGTTCATAATAGTTCTCATCTCCTCTAATGCAAAAACTATAGTTGTAGACAAAACTGGAGGTGGAGACTTTTCGAGCATAGGAGAGGCTATAGAAAATGCAAGTGATGGAGATATAATATTTGTAAAGTCTGGTGTGTATCAGGAAAATCTAATTATCGAGAATAAAAGCATATCTATAATGGGGGAAAATAAGGAAGAGACAATAATAGAGGCATTGAACAATGGTCATGTTTTGAGACTCTACAATGTCAGTAGCTCCAGCATATCTGATTTAACTATCAGAAAGGCAAAAGGCACAGGAAATGACTGCATATTTCTAGAGTACTGTACCAATGTAACTATAAGTAACTGTGTAATAGAAAACAGCCAAGATAGTGATGGCATATCTATGTATAGATGTTCAAATATAAGCGTAAGAGGATGTGATATAAGGTATAATTCTCAAGGTAGCGGGATAATAATGATGTTTTGTTATAACAACACTGTTACTGGAAACACAATATACGAGAATCAGAAAGGTATAACTATACAGTATCTGTCCTCTAACAATAAGATAATCGAGAATACAATCAAAGACAATACCCTGTATGGTATATGGATAATAAGCTCTTCTTCAGATAACATAATGTCCAAGAATACCTTCCAAAACAACAACCCAAATGCTGAGGATAAATGTTCAAATTTCTGGTATGATCCTATCGAGAAAAAAGGAAATTATTGGGACGATTACCAAGGCAAAGATTCCAATCATGATGGAATAGGAGATACACCGTATCAGATACCTGGGGGAGATAACCAAGATATCTATGTTTTAGGTTTTTTTGCTCAAGAAGAGCCATCTCAACCTAAGAATCAAAAACCTGTAGCTGATGCAGGAGGAGAGTACCATGGAATGGTGAATTCAAGTATAACCTTTGATGCTTCCCAGAGCTATGATCCTGATGGAGAGATCGTTGAATATATCTGGGATTTTGGAGATGGAAGCATAGGAAAAGGTAAAGTGGTTACCCACTCGTATTCTTCTCCAGGGGATTACACAGTAACTCTAACCGTAAGGGATGAAAGAGGAGCAGAGGATGATGATGTTACAACTGCTCACATATCTGAATATGTAGAGAACAAGGAGCCTGTTGCGATCATAGAGTTGAAGGATTATGCAATAGTCGGAGAGATCCTAGAGTTTAACGCTTCGAAAAGCTATGATCCTGATGGTGAGATAGTCAACTATGTTTGGAAATTTGGAGATGGGAAGGTTGCATATGGAAAGGTTGTTGAGCATGCATACTCTGAGTCTGGAACTTATAATGTAACTTTAGAAGTGGTGGACGATCTTGGATATACGAACTCGACCAAGAAATCTATAACTGTATTGCCTGAGGGAGGAGAGATAAAGGCAGACTTCTCTGTAGAAACTAATCTACTATTTGTTGGCTCAGATATAGTATTCAATGCCTCCAAAAGCTCAGGAAGTATAATCTCGTACATATGGAGCTTTGGAGATGGAGAAAACATAACAACCTCTCTACCCATATGCAATCACACCTATCTCAAACCAGGGATATATCAAGTGAATTTAACAGTTGTCGGAGCTAACGGGGAGAAAGATACAAAATCCATTACTATAGTAATCGAGGGTGCATGGAAAAAGGATACGCCTGGCTTTGAACTAATATTCGTAATACTTTCTATCGCAATATTCTATGTGGTGAGGAGGAGATGAACAGATATGGAGTAGTTGGAGTAATAGAAGCTATTTTGCTTGTAGCTTTATTTGCTATCATCTTGGCTACCATCCAACTTACCTATATCCCGAGTCTCATGGAAAACAGAGAAGCTGAACATATGTCTACTGTTAGCAATCAGTTCTCCCAACTCAAATTAGCTATAGATCTTCATTCGGTAAGCAGATCAAATTTCTCTATAAGTGTTCCATTAACACTTGGTAGCAGGGAAATACCTTATCTTGTGACAGCAAGATCTCTAGGAGAGGTTTCTATTGTAGAGAATGCTTTCAAGATTTCTGTAAAAACAGCTTCAGGCTATAGCAATTTTTCTCTTGGAATAATAAGATATAATGCGAATAATGTCTACTATGTCAGACAGTCATACATTCTTGAATGCGGAGCTGTTCTATTAAGACAGAGTGGAGGTTATGACTCTATGCTTTCTCCGCCTACATTCTCTGCCAAAAAATCTGGAAACACCATATCTCTAAGCTTGCTGGCAGTTAATATAAGCAGCTACGCAAACAGAACGACAGAATCTGGATTAGATACAACATATATAAGAACAAATTACTCTTCCATGTCATCCTTTGATTTTCATGATATAGAGAGTTTGACCATATACACTTATTATCCTGATCCTTGGTTTAGGTTTCTAAATTACAGCATAGATAACTGCACAGTTACTGAGTATGATAACAGAGTTGTTGTTGAGCCTGAAAGTGGCTATCAAATGAATCTCCATCTCGATGTAATAAAGATTTATGCCCAGATAGGAAGAGGATGGATAGGTAATTTATAAAAATAAAAATATGATGTAGAAGAGGAGATCTTGTGGAGCCTGAGGTGTATCCTCCAGATACAAAAGAGATTCTACCGAGTGATGTCCTAAAAACAGGTATACCTGGATTTGATGAACTCTTTTCCATAGGGGGCATACCAAAAGGAAATATAGTTATAGTCGCAGGCGGACCAGGCGTAGGGAAAAGTACATTTTGCAGACAGATATGCAACAATCTTGCCTCAAAAAAACACCCCTGTCTCTATGTGAGTTTTGAAGAAAGTGTGGAGAGAATAGAAAAAAGCATGATAAGTTTTGGATGGGATGTCGAGAGATACGAGAGAGAAGGAGTATTTGTGATTCAGAAGATGAATCCTCTCGATATACTAAGAATCAAATTTGGATCCATAGGTGGAGGAGAATCCGCAGCAGAAATAACTGCGAAGATAGAACCAATAACCATACCAAGAGGTTTTAATCCGGAGGTTATAGTTGTAGACTCTTTGACAGCAATAGTAGCAGCTACAATAAGCAAAGCTAAAAACTATCGTATATACCTCCAACAGTTGTTTAGCTTCTTTGAAGAAACAAAAGCAACCACATTCTTGATCACAGAGACAGATGAGATTCCAAAGAGATACAGCTCTACAGGTATAGAGGAGTTTCTTGCTGACGGAATAATAGTTCTCTATAATATACAAAAGGGCAGTGTCAGGGAGAGTGCGTTAGAAATTGTAAAGATGAGATACACCAGACACGAAAAAAGGATAGTTGCCTTCGAAATCACAGATAAAGGTATAGTTGTCCATCCGAACAGGCAGGTGTCTATAGATTAGATAGTTTGCTTAAGAATCTCATTATTTCTTCTTTTCCACAGTCCCTCGAGATTTCTATATCTAAAGGTAAAGTTTTATCATCTCTTCTAATAAGAGGAACAAAGACCTCTCTTCCATCTGGCATTTTTGTGTGTAAAAGAACTGCATCTATCGATTTCTCCTTTTCCAGTATCTCCATCGCCTCCCTATTTGTTCTTGCTGTTGTTACATCGATATTTTCTTCTTCAAGCAGAGATCTAATCTTTTCTAGAATGCTGTTATCCTCATCAACAATCATAACAGATTTTGTCATGGATAAACAAAAAGGGGTAAAAGATTATTAAAGTTATGGTAAAACTATAAGACCTTTATCTGGAGAGTATCCTGAGCCGTCGGCGCAAATCCTGCGCCTTCCCAGACTATTATCAGATAATCTCCTCTCTTTACACCTCTGAATGTGAAGCTAAACGAACCTGTTCCAAAGTCACTCTTAGATTGGCGATGCTTGATTTCCCCTGTTCTGAGATCCTTGATTAAACATTCTAACAAGTTGATATTCTGTGCATACCCTCTAACATAAAGTGTAGAACCTATTATCACCGTCTTTCCGTAGGGTAATATGGGTCTCCCAAATATGTGGAGCCATCCTCTTCTCGGCATAGTGATTCTTATCTCGCTACCCGAGAATGATTCTATACTATCGTCTTTCTTATCTTGAACATCTCTTCTGATTTCTACAGCATTGGACAATATAGGCAGTAGTATCACTATAGCTATGGAAATGGCAAACACGGGGATTATCTTTCTTTTCATTCTCTCACCTTTTAATTCTTTTCAACACATAATAAATTTCTATATAAATACGAATGGATCGCTCTGCGCGTGCAATCTCTTTCCACCTTTATCCTCTATCTCCTTCTCCATCGCTTTTAGTTGCTTTTGACCCAAACCTGTTCTTGTATATATTAAGCGGTCATTCTCATAAACAGTTATACTACCTTTTGTATAATCGATTACCGCTTTCATCAGATTTTTTCCATCTTGAAGCCAAACCCATATGTGTATCCCTGGTTTCAACATATTATCAAGTAAAATTCTATTAATTTGAATTAATAAATATTTGTGGACAACTCTTATCCAAAACAATAAAAATGATTCACTCTTTCCCGTATCGATGAGATTCAGAGGTTATAAACCTCCAAAGGAGTTGAGGGTTTTGTTTATTGTACATTACGCTCCTCTGCTCCTGATTATACTAATAGGTCCTTTAACACCTATATGCAAATTCTGGTATCACTACGATCTTTGGGAGATCCCTCTTCCTATGCTACCAACGATAATTGTAGGTCTTCTAATATTTCTAGGAGGAGCAATATTCTTTATGAAGTGGGAGATGTTCTGGGATAAGACTTACAAAGGTCAGCTGGTAACAGATGGTTTTTTTAAATACATAAGGCACCCTCATTATTCCTCTTTACTCATCATAGGCTTAGGTTTAGCTCTCTTTTTCTACTCTATCGCTGCGCTAGCAATTGCTCTGATTGCATTTCCAATAATGGCGTGGAGCGTAATAGATGAGGAAAAAAGATTATTGAAACAGTATGGTAAAGAATATGAAGAATATATGAAGAAGGTAAAATGGAGGCTCATACCAGGGATATTTTGATAGACGAACTTGCAAGAAAGAAGGCGGAGCTCATATCTTACGGCTCCATAGAGATACCGAGATCTCTTCTCTCCAAGCTATCTGTAGAGAGATCGAAGTCTGGTCCATCTTCTGGAAAGTCTATGGTTGGTTTTGAATTTGGAGGGAAAAGAGTTAAGTTGGAAGCATCGAGGAAAAACGAGAGATTTGACTTGGTCGAAGTTGATGGGAGATTCATTATAAGAGATAGAGGAAAAAATTTCCTTGAGGTTAGACCATTAGATGTCTCAACGCATGCCCCAGATCAAATCTTTATATCTCTAGAAAATAGATGCATCTATAATTGTCTCTTTTGTAAGAAAAGCAGTATAAAGATAGATGATGATAGATTGTTGAATTTTGTGAAAAGAATCATGGATAGTAAAGGTATAAGATCTGTGGCTATAACATCTGGAGCTTATCCCTCGGTAAAAAAGCAGATCGACAGGATAGAGAAATTCACTAAAATGTTAAAAGAAAGTTATGATGATATATCTATTGGTGTTGAGCCTCTAGTCGAATCCAAAGAAGATGTCTCTAGATTAAGATCTGCTGGAGCAGATGAGATAAAGATAAATATCCAGTTTCCAAGAAAGGATCTCTTTGATAAGATCTGTGGCTATATGGATCATGAGAGGATCTTCGATCTTCTGGATCATGCAGTAAACGAGTTTGGAAAAGGTAAAGTTACAAGCAATGTGATCTTTGGGATTGGAGAGAGAGATGAAGATATCGAGTATGCTATTGAAAGATTGACTGACAAAGGAGTGGTGCCGAATCTGAGATTGATAAGGCTATATCCGGAAACAAAGAAACGCTTAGAGAGTAGACTTGGTTACAAGATAGAAAAAACCGCTCCATCTCGGATATTAAAACTTGCTATTATTCATAAGAGAATACTCGAAAGGAAAGACCTAACAACTAGGAGCTTCAAGACCATGTGTTTTGCATGTGGATGTTGTGATATTATACCATTCTGGGATGTGTAAATCTGCATACCAGCACTGCTTAACTGGAGGAATAACGATAGATTACCAAAAGATATTGACTAATTGGATTTTGCTATCTCTCTAGCTCTCTTGCCAACAATAAATAATCTCGCTATAAACTCAATCTCTCTAGCCTCGTTTTTGTTGTGGACATTTCCTACTATGATCATCGGTATTATTTTTGTATTGAGAATTTAAAGGAATTGTTGTACAACTCTTGTCACGCTACAGGCAATCTTTCAAGTGCTATCTTTATCCTGGTCTTTGATAGGGATCTTACATTTACGTATACCATCTTATCTTGATAGCCAGGCGCACTCACATGTATCATATACATGCCTGGTTTCACTCTAGCCCTGAACATTCCCTTGTTAATCAATGGTATCCTACCCGTAGTCAGATTTATCATCGTAGAGTTTGATGGATCATCATCATAGTTTACAGATACAACAGTAACATTTGCTTTCTCCACCTTCTTGCCAGTTGAGTTATCTATTACGCTACCTATCAACTTCCCTTTGAACTCAAATATCTTTGGTATAAGATTCAGGAAGGTTACGTTTAGAGTATCTTTGTCTAGGAGCTTCCATTTAGAAGAGTAGAGCCTGACCTCTATTACATGTGTGCCATAGATTCTCTCATTCATCCTGTACACATATGGAGGGTGGCTATCTATGAACAAAGTCTCGTTGTCTATGAGAAAAGCTACCCTACAGCTTGCACAGTTATCTACTATAGCTTTAACAGTCAAAGGTCCTATCACGATCGTCCTATTTCTCAATGACGGAAACTCCTTATCATTTATGTAGAGCTTTCCAGGCTCTGGTCTTTCCATCCTTATGACTGGAAAATGATCAACATGGTATGCGAAGCTCGCAAGTTCTAGACAACTCAATAGCACCAATATTCCTACGACTGTCCCAACAATCCTCCTCATACTATCAAACATTAAATCAAAATACGTATTATAAAATTTTTCAAAATATTAAATTCCAGCAGAGGTAACCTTTATATACAGTTTTTTATATCCTCCCCTAACAGTTTCCTTTACCAGACCCTTTGGGATAAGATATCCCACCGGCAGGCGATCGAAGTTTTGATTGCCTGCCGAAGGGTCACGGTAGAGGAAGGAGAGGTAGATATCCTATGCCAAAATATCACAGGCCAAGAAGAGGTTCCCTTGCGTATTCACCGAGAAAGAGAGCTAGATCGGAAGTACCGCATATCAAAAGCTGGCCAGAAGGAGGAGACAAACCAAAGGTTCAGGGATTCGCAGGATATAAGGCTGGAATGACGCATGTATTCGTAGTCGATTACAGACCAACATCCACAACCTCGGGGAAAGAGGTTATGGTTCCAGTTACGGTAGTAGAGACTCCTCCAATGAAGGTATGTGCGGTTAGAGCATATAAAGAAACGCCCTATGGATTACAAACTTTAACAGAAGTATGGACAGATAATTTAGATAAAGAATTAGAAAGAAGAATACCGATGCCAAAGAAGTTCAACCAGGATTGGGATAAGTTTAATGGATGTGCTGATGTTAGGATTCTTGCTTACACTCAACCCAGGCTCGTTCCTTCTATTCCAAAGAAGAAGCCTGAGATAATGGAGATAAGGATAGGTGGAGGAACAATAGAAGAGAGAATAGAGTATGCAAAATCTCTACTTGGTAAGGAGCTAAACGTGAAAGATGTAATAAAAGAGGGGGACATGATTGATGTAGTTGCAGTAACAAAGGGCAAAGGTTTTCAAGGTCACGTTAAGAGATGGGGTGTAAAACTTTTATCTCACAAAAACTCGAAGCACAGAAGGATGATAGGTACCGCAGGCTCTTGGCATCCCAGCTTTATACAACCAACAGTACCCCAAGCTGGTCAGATGGGATATCATCAAAGGACAGAGTTTAACAAGAGGATTCTCAAGATAGGAGATAATGGCGAAGAGATCACGCCAGCCGGAGGATTTCCTCACTATGGGATTGTAAGGAATCAGTATGTGATAATCCATGGCTCTATACCTGGTCCAGTTAAGAGATTGGTAAGATTTAGAGATGCTATTAGATATTTGAAGGGAGTAAAGGTAGAGAAACCTGAAATAACCTATATATCTACGATGAGTAAACAGGGTGTATAGAGATGAAAGTCAATGTCTATGATCTGGATGGTAATGTAAAAAACAAGACCGAACTTCCAGAGATATTTGAAACTCCGTATAGGCCTGATGTTATCAAGAAAGCCTTCTGGATAGCGATGTCCAATAAAAGACAACCATATGGAGCCGATCCTTTAGCGGGAAAAAGACATGCATGCGAGTGGCCTGGCAAAGGCAGAGGGATGGCAAGGATACCAAGATTGAATGGAGGTGTAGGTAGAGCTGTTCAAGCTCCTAACACTGTAGGAGGTAGAAGGGCTCATCCTCCAAAAGCTGAAAAGAACTGGAAAGAAAAGATAAATAAGAAGGAAAGGAGACTAGCTATACTATCCGGTATAGCCTGCACCAAAGATGTAGAGTTAGTTAAGGCTAGGGGTCATAGGTTTGATGAGAAGATAACCTTACCTGTTGTTGTGGATGATAAGTTTAAGGATCTATCAAAAACCAAAGATGTCATAGAGGTTCTAGAGAAGATAGGAGTATACGATGATATCATAAGGGCAAAGAATGGTAAGAAGATAAGAGCTGGAAAGGGAAAGAGAAGAGGGAGAAAATATAGAGTGCCAAAATCCCTTCTTATAGTCTCTCAAGAGGGAAATATCCATAAGAGTGCAAGAAACTTGCCAGGCGTAGATGTTGTTGAACCCTCTCAGCTCAACATAATGCACCTTGCTCCAGGAGGTGTGGCTGGAAGATTAATGATTATAACCGAAACAGCTTTGAAGATGTTGGGAGGTAGTTAGCCATGCTCTCCATAGATCCTTACGAGATAATACTTCATCCATACGTCACTGAGAAGACCCTCGAGGCTATAGAGAAGAATAACACCTTGGAATTTATAGTTAATATCAAGGCCAACAAACAACAGATTAAGGAAGCTGTTGAGAAAGCTTTCAATGTAAAAGTGGAATCCGTAAACACTAAGATAACGAAGAGAGGAAAACATGCCATGGTTAAGCTCAAGCCAGAGTATAGTGCAGAAGAGGTTGGAATGAGGATAGGTATATTCTGAGGGAGATTATGGGTAAAAGGATATTGTCTCAGAGGAGAGGAAGGGGAACATCAAAATTCAAGATACCCTCTCATAGATATCTTGGAGAGATAAAGTATCCATATGATAAAGAATTTGAAGGAGTTGTGGAAGACATAGTAAGAGATGCGATTCATTCTGCTCCGATAGCGGTTGTGAGGTCACAAGAGGGTAAAAGCTTGATGTTTTTAGCTGCTGAAGGGATAAAGGTTGGAGACAAGATCAAGATCACAGACAGCGAGATAGCTATTGGAAATGTTTTGCCCATAGGAAAGATACCGGAAGGTTATCCAGTATATAATATAGAGATGGAACCCGGAGACGGGGGTAAACTTGTGAGGGCTGCAGGATCATATGCTACCATAGTATCTCATACTGGAGACAAAACCGTCATTCAGCTCCCATCTGGTGCATTTAAAACTCTATCATCGCAATGCAGAGCTACAATAGGCATACCCGCTGGTGGTGGAAGAGGAGAAAAGCCTTTCGTTAAAGCTGGAAAGAAGTACCATTATGCAAGAGCTAGAGGGAAGGTCTATCCTCTCGTTAGAGGTGTAGCTATGAATCCTGTTTCGCATCCTCATGGAGGAGGATCTCACCAGCATGTTGGTAGACCATCTACAGTTAGCAAGAATGCGCCTCCAGGGAGAAAGGTAGGATCTATTGGAGCTAGGAGAACTGGTAGGAGGAGATAGAGATGGCAGAGGAAAGATTATCTAGGAGACAGAGGAAGAGGAAAAAGAAGACCGAGATCGTAGGAAGAGAGTTCAGATACAGAGGTAAAACACTTGAAGAACTGAGAGAGATGAGACTGGAAGAGTTAATAGAACTCCTACCAGCTAGAGCGAGAAGAACATTGAAGAGAGGTTTAACAAGGGTACAGTACAAACTTTTAAAAGATGTTGAAAAGGCAAAGGAGGGAGAGGTAGTAAAAACCCATTGCAGAAATATGATCATTCTTCCATCCTTTGTAGGAAAAACAATAGGTGTTCACAATGGGAAGGAGTTTGTACCCGTAACTATTCAACCCGAGATGATAGGTCATTATCTTGGAGAATTTGCATTGACAAGGAAGAGAGTGAAACACTCTGGACCTGGAGTTGGAGCTACTAGAAGTAGTAAATACATGCCTCTGAAGTGATGAATATGAGAAGGTACTCTGTAAAGGATTTAAACCCTGAAAAAACCGCAAAAGCCTATGGCTACGAGCTGAGATGCTCACCAAAGCATTCCATGAACATAGCCAGAGCCATAAAGGGAATGAAGGTACCCGATGCCAAAAAATATCTGGAAGAAGTCATAAAGATGAAGAGAGCCGTCCCCTTCTTTACCCACAGAAGAAAGATGGGTCACAGAAGAGGCATGTGTTCTGGAGCATATCCACAAAAGGCTGCAAGATTCATTTTGAGAGTGCTAGAAAATGCTGAAAACAATGCTGAATATAAGGGCTTAGATCCAAACAACATGATAATATCTCATATATCAGCTTATAAAGGTAGGGAGATCGAAGGTATAATGCCCAGAGCATATGGTAGAGCAACGCAAAAAAATGAACAGACAACAAACATAGAGATTGTACTCGAGGAGGTGGAGTGATGGCTACGGAGAAGAAGTTCGTCAGAGAAAATGTGAAGAGATTAATGATAAAGGAATACCTCAGAGAGAGAATCGCAGGCGCAGGATTCGGAGGAATGGATATACAGCGAACGCCTATGGGAACCAGGATATCCATACTCGTGGAAAGGCCAGGATTAGTCATAGGTAGAGGTGGATCAAACATAGCTAAACTCACAGAAGAGATTAAAGAAAAGTTTGATGTTGACAATCCTCAGATAGAGATCATAGAGGCTGGAGATAAAGCTGCACTTAATGCTCAGATAATGGCAGAAAAATTAGCCGAGGCTTTAGAAAGAGGATGGCACTTCAGAAGAGCTGGACATTCAACAGTAAGAAGAATAATGGAGGCAGGAGCAAAAGGATGTCAGGTAATAATATCAGGGAAGCTTACAGGAGAAAGACATAGAACAGAGAAGTTTACTCAGGGCCATGTAAAGTACTGTGGAGATATAGTGAAAGATGTTATGGATGAAGGATTTGCTGTAGCAAAGCTTAAACCTGGAGTTATTGGAGTAAAAGTTAGGATAATGAAGCCTGATGCAAAGCTGCCAGATGAGATATCTATAGTGGGTCCAGAGGCAGAAAAGAAAGAGGAAGCTGAAGAAGAGGCAAAGGAGGAAGAAAAGGAGGCCAAAGAGGAAAAGAAGGAGGAGGCAAAACTGACCGATCTCAAAGGAGTTGGAGAATCGATAGTCAAAGAATTGGAGAAACTAGGAATAAAATCCATAGAAGATCTCAAGGATATGTCCATCGAAGAATTAGAAAAGATAAAAGGTATAGGTAAGAAGACAGCTAAGGAAATCAAAGAACAACTCAAGAAAGTCTTAAAAGAGGTGGAGTAATGGCGCTTAAGATTAAGGATATAAGAGAGATGTCTCCCGAAGAGAGGGAGGAAAAACTTAAGGAATTGAGAGAAGAGCTCATGCATGAGAGAGGAGTAGCTGCTATGGGTGGATCTCCTCCCAATCCCGGAAAGATAAGGCAGCTTAGAAAATCTATATCTAGACTGCTTACCGTGATTAGGGAGGAAAAAGAGAAATGAGTGAGATATGCCCAAAATGTGGTCTGCCTAAAGAGATATGCGTTTGCGAAGAAATAGCAAGAGAGCAGCAGATAGTGGAGATAAAGATAGACAAGAGAAGGTATGGCAAAACAATGACCATAATAGAGGGTATAGACGAGAAGACCGCTGATATGAAGTCTCTGGTGAGTAAACTTAAATCGATATGCGCAAGCGGCGGGACCGTAAAAGATGGAAGAATAGAGCTGCAAGGAGATCATAGGAACAAGGTAAAAGAGTATCTCGAAAGCCTTGGCTACACGGTAAAGGTATCCTGAGGTGATAACAGTGAAAGAAGAGACACTCTTGGTTAAAGGAGAGCTTATCGGGAAAGAAGTTAGGATAAAGGAGTGCAAAGATCCCTCATGGGTAGGTAAGATAGGAAAGATAGTGGATGAAACGAAAAACACATTCAAAATAGAAATAGATGGAGAAGAAAAGATCATAGCTAAAGATATTGCGGTGTTTGAATTTAAGATAGGGAATAAAACATACGAAGTTGAAGGCTCAAGATTAAAATTCAGACCTGAAGAAAGGATAAAGAAAGCGAGGTAGGAAAATGGCCGAGAAAAAAGGAAGAGATATAGGTTTGGGCGTTCCAATACCAGAGAAGACATGCGATGATAAAAATTGTCCATTCCATGGAAGCTTATCGGTTAGAGGACAAATTATAACCGGAGAGGTTGTATCAGATAAGATGCAGAAGACCGTCGTTGTAAAGAGAGAATATCTATATTACATTCCAAAGTACGAGAGATATGAAAAGAGGACATCAAAGTATATGGCTCATTGCCCTCCATGCTTAGAGGTTAAAGTTGGGGATAAGGTGAAGATTGGTGAGTGTAGACCTATAAGTAAAGGAGTTTCATTTGTTGTCATCCAGAAATTAGAAGGTGAAAAGAGATGAAAGGAATTCCTGGAAGAACTCATAGAGGTTTGCCAGTAGGAGCAAGGTTGGAATGCGTAGATAACACAGGTGCAAAGGAGTTGCAGATAATTATGGTTCCAAAGATAAAGGGAGTGCATCGAAGATATCCTGCTGCTGGAGTTGGTGATTTGGTCGTTGCTAGCGTGAAGAAGGGAAAGATAGAGATCAGGAAACAAGTAGTATATGCGGTTATAGTTAGGCAAAGAAGACCTTACAGGAGACCAAATGGAGTTATGGTTCAGTTTGAGGATAATGCTGCTGTCATAGTAACACCAACTGGAGAAATGAAAGGATCGATGATAAAAGGGCCGGTCGCTCTCGAAGCAGCAGAAAGATGGCCCAAGATAGCTGCTAATGCATCTATGATTGTTTGAGGTGATAGAAATGATAGAATCAAAGCAACCCAGAAAACAAAGGAAATTCCTCTTCAATGCACCACTTCATGTAAGGAGAAAATTCCTATCTGCCCATCTCTCAGACGATCTCATAACAAAGTATAAGAGAAGGAGTTTTCCTATTGCAAAGGGAGATACCGTTAAAGTCGTGAGAGGTGACTTCAAGGGTCACACAGGAAAGGTTGCAGAAGTGGATCTTAAGAAAGGCATCGTTAAGGTTGAAGGAGTGTTGATAACAAAGGCTGATGGAAAGAGAGTGATGAGACCTCTACATCCCAGTAATCTCATAATAACCAAGCTCAACCTTACAGATCCTGTAAGAAGGAAGAAACTAGAGAGAGGTGTATCAGAAGAGGTGAAAGAGGAAATAGAGAAGGAAGCCGAAGAGCAGATTAGAGAGATGGAAAAGGAACAGGAAGAGGTTAAAGAAAAAGAAGAGGAAAAGGAAGAAAAGGGTAGTGAAAAGGAGGTAAAAGAGAATGAGCAAACATCTTAAGAGATTAGCAGCACCAAGAGCCATGCCCATACCAAGAAAGATTGCAAAATTTACCATAAAACCATCTCCAGGTCCACATCCAGCAGATAGAGCTTTACCTCTCGGAATAATTGTCAGAGATCTATTGAAGTTATGCGATACCGGAAAAGAAGCTAAGAAGATCATAAAGAATGGAGACATACTTGTCGATGGTAGAGTCAGGAAAGATATCAAATTCCCCTGTGGATTGATGGATGTCATATCTATTCCAAAACTCAAAAAATCTTACAGAGTTTTGTTTGATCAAAGAGGGAAGTTAACGCTTGTTCCAATAGATGAAAAAGACGCAAAATGGAAGTTGTGTAGAGTAGAAAATAAAACGACTGTGAAGGGAGGGAAGACTCAACTGAATCTCCACGATGGCAAGAATCTATTGATAGAGAATGATGGTTATAAGACAGGTGATGTGATAAAACTATCTCTTAAAGATAACAAGGTCATCGATCACTATCCCTTAGAGAAAGGAATCTTAGCCCTGATAACTGGAGGAAAGCATATAGGAGAAGTCGCAACCATCGAAGAGATAACAGTAACCAAATCATCAAAGCCAAACATAGTCTCCCTAAAAGGAAAAAGCGGAACGTTTTCGACGATAAAGGATTATGTTTTCCCTGTTGGAAAGGAAAAGCCTGCTATCAATCTGCCAGAGGTGAGGATCGATGGAAGCTAAGTTCGAGCCCAGAGTCGCAAAGGTTACGATAAACATAGGCGTAGGAGAGGCTGGAGAAAGATTGGAAAAGGCTGAAAAGGTGCTGGAGATGCTCACCGGCAGAAAACCTGTAAAAACTATAGCAAAAAGAACAAACAAGGAGTTTGGTATAAGGAAAGGTATGCCTATAGGCTGTAAGGTTACTCTTAGAAAGAAGGAAGCGGAGGAGTTTCTGAAAAAAGCTTTTGGTATATTGAATAACAAGATTCCGTCTTATTCTTTCGATGATGAAGGTAACTTCTCATTTGGAATACCTGATTATACTCTTTTCCCCGACCAGAAGTATGATCCTGAGATAGGGATTTTTGGCATGGATATTTGTGTCACTCTAGAGAGGATAGGATACAGGATAAAACACAGAAAGATAAGGAGGAGGAAGATACCAGCAAAGCACAGGATAAAGAGAGAGGAAGCTATGGAGTTTGTTAAAAAGAGGTTCAACGTAGAGGTGATTTAGTGAAGATAAAGGAAAGGAAGAAGATCTATGGTAGAGTGAAGGGATGCGAGAGGTGCGGTAGAAAGAGAGGTATCATTAGAAGATATGGTTTACATCTATGTAGGCAATGCTTTAGAGAGGTTGCTGAAGAGTTAGGTTTTAAAAAGTATTCCTGATTCGGGTGATAAGATGCAGCACGATCCATTATCAGATGCTCTCTCAGCAATAAAGAATGCAGAGATGAAAGGAAAGAGAAGATGTACAATAAAGCCTGCATCTAAACTCATAGGAAATGTACTTAGTCTAATGAAGGAAGAGGGCTACATAAAGGAGTTTGAGTTTATCGATGATCACAAAGCAGGTTACTTTGAGGTGGAGTTAAAAGGAGCTATAAATGATTGTGGAGCTATTAAACCCAGATATCCAATAAAGAGAGATGAGATGGAAAAATGGGAGTCTAGATACCTACCAGCGAGAGATTTTGGGATATTGATACTAACGACAAATCAGGGTGTGATATCAAATAAAAAAGCAAAGGAGTTGGGCATTGGCGGAAAACTTTTAGCTTATGTGTATTAGGTGTCAACCATGGCAAGGAAGAGACTTGAAGAGATAAGAAAAGTCCTTGAGATTCCGGATAACGTCGAGGTTAGAGTAGAAGAGGGGAATAAAGTATATGTTAAAGGAGAGAAAGGAGAGTTATTCAGAGAATTGACCCACCATAAGGTCGAGATAAGAAAAATCGACAACAAAGTAGAGATATACTGCAAGAAACCAAGGAGAAAAGACCTTGCGATGGTCGGAACATGTTATGCCCACATAAAGAATATGATAAAAGGTGTAACCGAAGGTTTTGAATATAAGATGAAGGTTGTCTACTCTCACTTCCCTATAAAAACGTCAGTAAGTGGAGATCAATTCTTAATTCATAACTTCTTGGGGGAGAAAAAGCCAAGGGTTGCAAAGATACTAGATGGTGTGAGTGTTGAGATAAAAGGGGATCTGATCCTTGTTAAGGGTATAGACAAGGAAAAGGTTGGACAGACTGTAGCGAACATAGAGCTAGCTACAAGAGTTAAGAACAGGGATGTCAGGGTATTCCAAGATGGAATATACAGGATATCGAGAGGTGATTAAGGATGGAGAAGGAGGAATTTCTAAAGTTCCTAACGAGTATTCAAGGTATAGGCAAAGCAAAAGCTGAAGCAATATACAATAGCGGTTACGATTCTATAGAGAAATTGAAAAAAGCAAAGATAGAGGATCTTACCAATATAAAAGGTATAAACGAGGAGTTGGCTAAGAAGATAAAAGAAAAAGTGGGCACAGAGGAAGAAGAAAAGAAGGAGGAGAAAAAAGAAATAAAGGAAGAAACTAAGGAAGAAAAACCAAAGAAAATGATTCCAAGGATTAAGCCCAAACTTGACGAAAGGATAAAGGATGCCTTGGAAAAGAGAAGGATAAGAAAGGAAAAAGAGCCTGAATTTCTGAGACAGGAATGGTTCAGATACAAAAGATTGGAAGAATGCTGGAGGAGGCCCAAGGGTTTGCATTCGAAGATGAGGAAAGGACTCAAGTATAGACCTGCTAGGGTTAAAATAGGTTACAGAGGACCAAAACTAGCTAGAAACCTTCATCCTTCAGGATTTGAAGAAGTCTTAGTATATAGAGTTGAAGATCTTAACAATATAAATCCGGAGAAACAAGCCGTCAGAATAGGTGGAACTGTTGGAGTTAGGAAAAGGATAGAGATAGTAAAAAGAGCTGATGAGTTAGGTATAAGGGTATTGAATAGGGGTGAACTATGACAGATTTAAGGCATCAAAGGAGAATGGCTGCAGAGGTACTGAAATGTGGGGAGAACAGGGTATGGATGGATCCAGATAGATGCGAAGAGATAGCAAAAGCTGTAACAAGATCAGATATAAGGCTCCTGATAAAAGGTGGTGCAATAGCAAAGAAGCCAGTAAAGGGTATATCGAGCGCAAGAAAGAAGAAGCTCAAGATGCAGAAAGAAAAAGGCAGGAGGAAAGGTCCTGGTTCAAGGAAAGGAGCAAAGAATGCAAGGTATCCGAGAAAGAGGAAATGGGTTGTCACGATAAGAGCAATAAGAGCATATCTAAGGGAATTAAGAGATGAAGGAAAGATAGACAGACATACCTATAGGATATACTACAGAAGAGCTAAAGGAGGAGTTTTCAGAAGTAAGGCTCACTTGAGATCACATCTAATAGATGAAGGAATAATCAAGGAGGAAGAAAAATGAGTCAAGGACCAAGATACAGATTGCCATTCAAAAGAAGAAGACTAGGTATAACAGACTACAGGAAGAGAAAAAATTTACTTAAATCCAGGAAAATCAGAGCAGTGATAAGGAGATCTTTGAAATATATAACTATACAGTTTGTGAAATACAACGAAAAAGGGGACGAGGTTTTAGTAGCTGTAACATCAAAGGAACTAGAAAAATATGGATGGAACGGTACTAAAGATTCAACACCCGCAGCGTATCTAACTGGAATAATCGCTGGAATAAAAGCTAAGGAAAAAGGTATCAATGAGTGTATAGCAGATATAGGAAGATACACGGCAAGTAGAGGAGCCAGGGTCTTCGCTGCGATCAAGGGAATCATAGATGCAGGCGTAGAATGCCCATGCGATGAGTCTATGTTTCCAAGTGAGGAGAGGATAAGGGGAGAACATCTCCAGAAGAAACTCAATGTTGATGTTTTTGAGATCAAAGATAAGATAATGGGTGGAGAGAAATGAACGAGATCGATTGGGAACCAAAGACAAAGCTGGGAAGATTGGTGAAAAGTGGAGAGATAAGAACAATGGGAGAGGCTCTTAGGACAGGATTGCCTTTGAAAGAGCCTGAGATAGTTGATATACTTCTACCTGATCTGAAGGATGAAATCTTGGACGTTAATATGGTTCAGAGGATGACAGATTCTGGAAGAAGGGTTAAGTTCGCTATCACAGCTGTCGTTGGAAATGAAGACGGTTATGTTGGATTAGGGCATGCAAAAGGTAAAGAAGTCGGAGCAAGTATAAGGAAAGCGATTGAGAATGCAAAGCTCAACATCATAGAGATAAGGAGAGGATGCGGTTCCTGGGAGTGTAGATGTGGAAAACCTCATACTCTGCCTTTTGCTGTCATGGGAAAATGCGGATCTGTAGAGGTGTACTTCAAGCCGGCGCCACAAGGTTTGGGTTTGGTTGCAGGAGAAGTCGCAAAGAAGATACTCAGATTAGCTGGAGTGAAAGATATATGGGCATTCACAAGAGGAACTACAAGAACTACCGTTAATTATGCACAGGCTGTTTACAACGCTTTAAAGAAGAATGCTGAAGTTAGATTAACTGAAGATGAGATAAAGAGATTAAACATAATCTCTGGATCAGCAGGCGTAGAGGAGGAGTAAGATGGTCTATGCTGTCGTGAGAGTAAGAGGCACCGTGAATATTAGGCACGATATAAAAAAGACTCTAGAGATGCTAAGATTGAATAGGGTGAATCATTGTGTTCTGGTAGAAGAGAGCGAGAGTTACAAAGGGATGCTCCAAAAGGCTAAAGATTATATTACCTGGGGTGAAATAGAGAAAGACACGCTTGTTGAACTGATAAAGAAGAGGGGTAGATTAATCGGAGATAAACCTTTGGATGATGATTATGTTAAAAGTGCAACATCTTACAAATCTATAGAAGAGCTTGCTGAAGCAATAATCGAAGGTAAAATAAAGTATAGGGAGCTACCAGAAATAAAACCTGTATTCAGATTATCTCCTCCAAGAAAGGGATATGAAGGGATAAAGAGGGCATACACTGTAGGTGGAGCTTTGGGTTACAGAGGGAAAGATATAAATGATCTGATAAAGAGGATGTTGTAAATTTCAAAAAGTTATTAAATATGGAGGAAGTAAAATTATATAGAGGGATAGTATGGAGGAAACCCTTTACAGCATAGAGATCCATAAGGAGAAGGGGATGTACATAGGAAAGATATACTCTGATGTAGACGGAGTAAAGGAGTTCAGGAATCCAAAGATTGAGGGGCTATTGAGAGAGATAACTTTCGATATACAGCTTGCTCTGGATACATTTTCAGCGAGATCCATGGAATTTGCCGAAGGAGAGCACATCGAGGAAGAGATATAGCTAACTCTCATTCCAAACTATTCTTCCCACTTTGATTATACCACCTAATCATATCTTCCACGGTTTTCTCCAAATCGAAGGTTGGTTTGTAACCTAAAACCCTTCTTGCCTTCTCACAACTTATTATTCTATTTGATGCTAAAGCCCTCACACGGAATCTCGTTATCTTGGGATTAGAGGATATAAATTCGTGCAGAGTAGCTAATGTGTATGCGATCCAGAAAGGAACTCTCTTCTCGGGTTTCTCAACTCCCAATCTCTCTACCAATTTTTCTATGAACTCTCCAATTTTTACTGTAAAGCTAACAACATTGAAAGTCTCTCCTCTATCATCCCTCTCCAATGCCAATCTGAGGCATCTTGCAACATCTACTGGATGGACGATGGATATAGTGTTGTTGCCATCTCCAACCAATACCATAGATTTGCTAGTAAGCATGTCCAGTAAAATCTTTGTTGTCTGCCCTCTGGCTCCAAAGACCAGTGGAGGTCTTATGATGGATGTCTTGATCTCTTCATACTCCCCGAGTATCTTTTCTCCCAACAATTTGGATTTTTGGTAAGCGTTCATGGGTTTCTTGGGAAAATCTTCAGTTATAACTGTATCGGTCTTTGGAAAACCATAAACTCCTGCTGAGCTAGTATACACTATTCTATCTATATCATTCCTGATGCATGCCTCTGCAACATTTTTAGTTCCATTAACATTAACATCATAGATTATCTCTTTCTTGCCAAAATCTATAGCATAGGCAGCGTTATGGAAAACAGCATCAATACCTTTGAAGGCTTTATCCAAAGTCTCTGGTTTAGTTATATCCCCCCTAAAAATTTCTACCTCGTTTTTCCATCTAGTAGTAGATTTCCTTGATAGAATTCTTACTTCATAACCGTTCCTTAGTAATTCTTCAACGAGATAAGAACCTATAAAACCTGTTCCACCTGTAACTAAAACCTTCATCATAAGCAGATTGGTCTCATGTTTAATTATTTTCTCTTGTTATCCATCATAATCTTTTTAAATAGCTCTTATATTCTCTGGTTCATCCCAAAATATCCTTAATTGGAGGTTCAAATTTGCGTTACACAAGATTTGAAAAGGCTAGAATCATAGGTGCAAGGGCTCTGCAGATATCTATGGGAGCACCTATCTTGATAAAGGTTCCGAAAGGTGTTATAGATCCAGTGCAAATAGCAATGTTGGAATTTGAAGAAGGTGCGATTCCAATAACGGTTATAAGAAAATCGGACATCAAACCCAAGGTTGATTGGGAGTGATTAGATGGCGGAAGAGCAGAAATTAGAGGAGCAGATGCTTGTACCAGAAGAGATATACCTTACCTCTGGAGTCCATATTGGAACAAGGCAGAAAACTTCGGATATGATGCAGTTCATCTACAAGGTTAGAAGTGATGGTCTTTACATAATTGATATCAAGAAGACGGATCAAAGAATAAGATTTGCTGCAAAATTTTTAGCAAAGTATGAACCAGAAAACATACTTGTGGTATCTGCGAGACAGTATGGTCAAAAACCCATACAGCAATTTGCAAATCATACCGGAGCTATAGCTATACCTGGAAGATTTTTGCCAGGGACACTTACAAATCCAAACTCAAAAGTCTATCTAGAGCCTGATGTCATAGTAATAACGGATCCACTTGTAGATAATCAAGCTCTCCAAGAAGCAAAGAATGTTGGTATTCCTTGTGTCGCTCTTTGTGATACCAACAACGAGTTGAGATATGTTGATCTCGCTATCCCAACAAACAATAAGGGTAGAAGAGCTTTGGCTCTCGTTTATTGGCTGCTAGCCAGAGAATTTTTGAAAGAGAAAGGAAAGATTAAGGATTATTCTGAGTTTACTCCAAAGGTAGAGGAGTTTGAAGCCGAGATATAGGTATGGAGAGAAAGATATATTTCTCGTTCCACGACATACCGTTTTCTGAGCATAACTATTCTTACCCATCTAAGCCTCCCCTGACAAGCAAGACGGAGATTATCCATCTTGGTATAGCTATGATAGTTTTGTCTGTAGCTTTTGCATTCGCCATGGCAGAAGGGATTTTTGGATTAATTTATTCTAGTGACCCTCTCGGAAACATTCTCTACTACCTCCAATTCTCTTCTCTAGGAATACTAACAGGTTTCTTTTTTCATGAATTATCTCATAAGCTAATGGCTAGAAGATACGGACTATGGGCAGAATTTAGGATGTTTTCTCAAGGTTTAATGCTAGCCCTGATATTTGGTATATTTTTTGGCTTTGTTATAGCTGCGCCAGGCGCAGTTAACGTGTGGGGAGGAGCAAGGAGATTTGAGTTTGGAAGAATAGCAGCCGCAGGTCCTCTTGCAAATATAGTGATTGGTGCACTTGCTATGCTGGGATATATAGAGTTGGGTTTGGACAGTTTTTATGGGAGTGTACTGGGTTTCATTTGTATGGTGAATGTATTTCTTGCATTCTTCAATCTCATTCCATTTGGTCCCTTAGATGGTAGAAAGATCATTGCATGGAACTCTATAGTTTGGGCTGTTATGTTTATTATCTCCATCTTTCTTTTGGTAGTCTATATGGGTAGAGGAATAGTTATCCCTGGATTTTAGCTCTCCTTTTGATATCTTCATAAAGGTTGTTTCCCTCTGAGTCTATCGATACGATAAGAGGGCCAAATCTTTTTACCTCGAAGATCCAAATAGCTTCGGGCATACCCATGTCTAACCAGAAAACATCCTTAACTTTGGCTATGGATTTTGCAGCCACAAGGGAGGCTCCTCCTGTAAAGCTACAGTATACTGCTCCATAATCTTTACAGGCTTTGGATGTTTTAGCTCCCATCCCTCCCTTACCTATGATCATCCTTACACCTGTACATTTTATAAAATCAGCCTCTATCCCTTCTAACCTATAACTAGTCGTTGGCCCCGCAGATAAGATTTTCCATTCATCGTTCCCTCTTTTTGCTATTGGACCGCAATGATACACCGCAAGATCTCTCATATCTATAGGGATGTCTTTACAACTAGATACTATCCTTCTGTGTGCTTTATCTCTAGCTGTGACTAACGTTCCTGATAGATAAACTACATCTCCAACTTTCAATTCTCTTATCTCCTCTTCCCTTAAGGGTGTCTTTAGATCCATTCCACTTCACCATCTTCTTTTATAACAACAGTTGCTCTACGGTTTGCCCAGCATTGAATAGACACAGCAACAGGAAAACTCGCAGGGTGTCTGGATGCATATTCTATATGCACATCCAGAGCTGTAGTCTTTCCTCCTAACCCCATGGGTCCTATTCCTGTCTCATTTATTCTCTTTAGCAGCCTTTCCTCAAGATCAGCCAAGGTTCTGTTCTTGCTTCTCTCGCCAACAGATCTAAGTAAGGATCTTTTTGCTAGCTTCATTGCTATGTCAGCGCCGCCGCCTATACCTATGCCTACAATCACCGGAGGGCAGGGTTTACCACCACATTCTATAATATGGTTAACAACAAAATCCTCTATCCTCTCAATGCCATCAGACGGATTGAACATTTTAAGAGTTGAGCAGTTCTCGCTTCCTCCGCCTTTGGGCAAAACCGTTATCTTGCAATCTTTACCCTCAATGAGATTCCATTCTATCCAAGGAATTTTTTCTCCTACATTTCCAGTATTCTTTTCTGTAAATGGATTTACACAGTTCGGTCTGAGAGGAATTTTTTCGGTTGCAATTTTCACAGCTCTGTGGATGGAACTTTGAATTTCGTGTTTGTAAGGAAAATCTATTCCAACATCTACGAAGAATATCAATGTTCCTGTATCCTGGCATATCGGTAACTTTTCTTTCCTAGCTATCTTTATGTTCTCCAAGATAGTTTTTAGTTGGAGTTTCGCTATATGATTTGTTTCTTTTCTATATGCATCTTCTAATGCTTTTTCTGTGTCTTTTGGGAGATCCGTTTCTGCTTCTTTTATCAGATTAAATATGTGTCGAGATAAATCTTCCATACAAAACCGAGAGTAGAGTGAGAATATATAAAACTAGAGTCTGAGCTTCCTTCTTTGTTTCTCTTGCTCCTTGCGTATTTTCTCAATCAGTTTCAATTTTGTTAATTCATCTCTTGATATTCTTCCCCTCCTTGGTTTTCTCTCTACTTCCTTTTTAACTTCGAGGGGGTGCTCTTTTGTCTCCTTTTCTGGTATCTGCACTCTTTTTGGTTTCTCTATCCTTGGCCTCCTCCTTATTTTAAGGGATAGTATCGTCTTAGCTGCAATGAGAATCAGTATAAGGATTACGATTATGAAAACTATGTAAAGTCCTCCCACCTGAGGATTTGAGGAAATGCCTTCGACCATCACTATAAAGCTTCCGAGATACGTTTGGTTTGGATTAAGAACAGATGTTGCATATACTTTTACTTCATAGGGCTTCCCATATTCGAATAATTTTCTTGGAGATGAGACAACGAAAGTTACTTTCTTACTCTCCCCAGGCTTTATAACTAATTGTTGCTCCTTTGCTTCAGCTTTTATACCGCTCTCTCCTTCCAATGTAAAATGCAGAGTGTCTTCATAATATCCTTTATTTGTGACTGTAGCAGTAACGGTAGAAGTAGACCATGGTGGTAGATATATTCTAGGTTGATCGACTACCATCTCAATATAGGGGTATTTCTGTAATTTAACTGGCACGTATATGTAAGAAGTTCCTATGTTTTTTCCATTGTAACTATATCTAATGCATTTTATACCAATGGTAACCGAATAATCCATAGCTGTTTTATCTGCCCACACATAGAGTTTTATATGATGAACTACTCCATCGGTAGTTGGCGAAACCGATGGTGGTATAACTTTCATTTTCCAACCTCTGGGATTTCCTTCTACGATTTCTGGATAAAAAGAGAGAGTATTATAACCAAAGAAATCAGCATAATCTTTAAACCTAATTTTTGGCCATATTACCCAAACCAATAGTTTACCATACCATCGTAAGCCAGGGATATTAAGAAACTCTTGAGAAAAGTAAGTCCAATTAAAACCGTTCTTATCAATTACCGTTATGTTGATGGAGGTCCATTTTCCCGGTTCTACTGGAGGTATATCACCATCTATAGTAGCAACCACATAGGCGCTCTCTTCCTCTTGCGCTTTTGCTGTAATGAAGCAGTAGATACTACTAAATAGAATGAGGAAAAGGAATACTAAGATTACTGATGTATTTTTCCTAGACACTATCATTCCCACCCCTTTCAAATATATTGAGATGGTAATGGAAAGCTCTGTACCCTGTAGATCCTTTTACTCCCTTTTTGTTCCCATCTTAAAGAATATAGCTACCACGGCTATTATTATGGCAATAATCACTATTATCGCCGCTAGCAGCGGTACAGGCATGTAGAATCCGACGTTCTGAACAGTTATATCAACATTGAACTTGTAAGGTTCTATCTGCTCTGCTGTTAGTTCCGGTTTAGGTGTAACCTCTAATTGAATGGTTAGTGTCTTGATCTCTTCGTGCCATCCTAGATCATACGGTCCGACTATCGAGAAGTGAAATATGGCTGTCTGGTCAACTGGTATTTCCACAAACGATGGCTGAACAGATGCACCCCATCTTTCTTTTGCCTCACCTATTGGTTCTGCTCTCACCATAACATTTCTGTTACAGATGTTCTTTACCTTTATCTCTACCTCTCTAGTTTGATGAGGAGAGATGTCTATCTTAGCAGGTGCTTCAACAGCTATACTTGCAATGAAGTTCGGTGTAAACGATATTGTGTATCTGTATTTTGCTCCACCAACCAATCCGAGTTTTCCACATGTAGCAACTATCGTTATGTCTGTTGGCTCTGATGGTGCTTCTCTAAGTGGAGATATTGTTAGGGTAACATTTTTAACTTCTTTCTCTCCTTTATTAGGCACATCTACGATAATATCAGGCTCTGAGAAATATATGGTTGCCCAATCTGGTTTTCTCTCTATTTCTAAATGGATTGTCTGCTGAGGTACAGGAGTTCCAAAAATCAGTATTTTTGCCATCATACCAAGGTTTATGGGTATATCATGCCAGTAAGATATTTTCAACTGAATTGGAGTTGCAGCGAAGAGGGGCAAAGGTTGACTGAGTTTATCTATATCACTCCCACTAACTTCTATGGAGAGGTATGAGGGGAATAATCCACCCTTGGGTTCCTCATCCTGTAGAGGTTTGGCATATGCCAAAGTGGCTACTGAAGATAGGAGGGAAAGCACAACCATTGCGTATAGGGCTTTTTTAAACATCTTTTTCACCTCAGTCGATTTTTATTTTCCATTTCATTATATTTAAATCTTGTTGTACACCTCTTGTTTTTATTTCCTACGCTCTAATATATATTCTTCTTTATATAAAAAGATTTCCTGACAAAGATAGAAAATTAGAGGATCACTCCCTCAAAATTGGCTCATCTATAGTCTCAATCTCTGCACTTTCTGGAGTTGTCTCAGCACTGGACTCTATCTCTTCCTCACTTTCTAATTTAACCTTTTTCGGAAAATATGAAAGTATAACTATATCACCAACCGCATTCACCCATCTGTAAGGCACAGCAACGTCTACGCCCCCTTCTACGAGATTTGGGTTCGTTTTCGTTATAAGCAGGCTAGCTACCTTTTTCTGTTCTACATCTAGAAGAACGTTCTTTACATTCCCAACAAAGATTCCATCTCTAGTGTATACAGGGAGCTTATTCAAAGATGTGACCAAATCCTCCATCTTCCTTCCACTCCTTTTCTTACTGCTTAACAAAATAGAATATCTGGTATTAAAATGTGATGGTGGAAAGACAGAAAATCCTTGTTCCCAGATTATAAAAAAGAGTAATAAATGCAGTAACTCGACTTTTAACACCTTTCTTTCGAGCGGTGAAAAATCTGTTCAATATCTCTCTAAAAGTATTGAATCATCTCCTTACAACATTCCTTCCTCCAAATATCTCATATTTGTGCTTTAACCCCAATCTTTGCAATGTTCACCTATACCAAGAACTTTATCTGTTTTTGTAAAGGATCCCAATATAGCGGAGAATAACGGCTGTCAACTTTATCCACACTCCTTTTAGATCAGGAGGTATCAACAATTAACTTTGAAATGTAATTGGTCATTAACTTTTTAAATAAATAGCTGATTATATATAGATACATGACTAACATGGGAAAATCCTGGTTAATAGCAGGAATATTTGTGATAATATTGCTATTGGTGGGGATAGGAGCAATAGCAACAGCAGAAAAATCGAGAGAGAAAGCGTCACCCTTATACAAAGTAAGAATAAAACTGTCAACTGGAAAAACATATGAGATTAAGCCAATTTTCCTAAAGGGAAGATTAACTATCCTAAGTTGGTTCTGGTACAAACTAGAAAGAATGAGGTATGGGCAAAGATATATATATGAGATACCAACATGCTTTAAAAATCCAACATGCTATGGATACCCCTATCCAACTTGTATAGGCTTTGACACTTGTTATCCAATGTGTCCAAAAGGTATATCTCCTCCTAAACGATAGACGAGATTGAGATAAGGATTGAGAGGAACAAACGGTTCTTACGCAGCATGGAGCTACAATAGAAGAGAATGATCCACTGGAAAGAAATTCGATATCAATACAAAATTCTTAAGGAGAAGATGGGATTTATTCAACACAGCACACATATACTGTAAAGGATTCATCAAGTATCTTGCTAGTTAGAATAAGATGATATGAAGTTGCATGAGTTCAGAAATAACTCTGTTATCAGGACTGTTTTTAGAAATATAGGTGAGTAATCGCTGAAATATCAGTGACATAGCAAAAATTATTTCCCTCCCAGATATACAGGAAACATGAAATTTCCAGAAAAAAAGAAAAATCTAATGGAGCTTTTAAATGAAATCAGGATTTTCAGAGAAAGAGACTTCGAGTACTCTAGGATACTCGGAACCATGTGTTCCAAACCAGACAGAGAATTGATCCAGATATATTCCGATTTCTTGGAAACAAATCTTGGAGATCCAAAGAATTTTCCCGGGACAAAGGAAATCGAGGATCATTTGATTGGCATGATCTTAGATCTCTTTCATGCACCATCTAGTGCAGGTGGGAGAATTGTAAGTGGAGGTACTGAAGGAAATATGCTAGCGATTGCTATAGCAAAAAATCTCAGTAGAGGAAAAGAAGTAATAGCTCCAGATCATGTTCACTTCTCTTTCCAGAAGATAGCGAAGATCATGGGTGTAAAGTTGAAGATTGTTGAAACAAAAAATCATGTTATGGATGTGAATGTATTGTCGAGAAACATAACCAAAGATACTTTGGCTGTTGTATCTGTCGCTGGAACAACCGAGCTTGGACTTGTAGATCCTATACCAGAGATATCGGACGTATGCTATGATAACAATATCTTTTTCCATGTTGACGCCGCCTTCGGCGGATTTCTCGTACCCTTTTTGAAAGATTTGGGCTATGATCTGCCTGATTTCGATTTTAAACTCAAAGGCGTAAGCTCACTATCTGTCGATGGACACAAGATGGGAGGATGCGCTATTCCTTTAGGTTTTTTCCTAGCAAGAAGAGAGGAATGGTTCAAGAAGATTGGGGTAGAGACTCCCTATGTGAGTACAGAATATCAATCTACTATACTTGGAACGAGATCCGGTGCTCCCGTAGCTTATGGTTATGCAAGATTAAAACTCCTTGGTAGAGAGGGTTTCATAGAGCAAGCAAAGAAGTGCATGGAGCTGACAAATTACGTCAAAGAGAAATTAGAAGAACACGGTTTTACGTTATTCACAGAACCTACCCTAAATGTTATAGCGGTCAAAGTAAAGGATCTGGATAAAGTAGTCAAAGAGTTGTACGATAGGGGCTGGAGTGTTAATCCTATTAGGAGATTCTCTTCTTTCAGATTGGTGATAATGCCTCATCTGGAGAAAGAAATAATAGATAGATTTATCGATGATTTAAGGGATGCATGTAAAGAGGTGACAAAATGAATCTGCTTGAAAAATCCATACTGGAAGCACCGATTGTAAAGAAGGGGGATTACAACTATATAATACATCCCTTAACTGATGGAATACCAAAGATAGATCCTGATCTTTTGGAAGAGGTAGCTCAGAAAATGCTTAGATTTATACCTCCAGATATAGAAAAGATTGTTACTATAGAAGCTATGGGTATTCCTCTAGCAACAGCTATATCATTAAGAATGGGAAAGCCTTTTACCATAATAAGGAAAAGACAATATAATCTGCCAGGAGAAGTATCGGTAGAGCAGGTCACAGGTTACTCTAAATCGAAACTATTTATAAATGGTCTCAAGAAGGGAGACAAAGTGGTAATAGTCGATGATGTTCTCAGTACTGGTGGAACATTAAGAGCTGTTCTTAAAGCTTTGAGAGAGATTGGAGTGAAAGTAGAAAATGTCTTGATAGCAATAGATAAAGGTAAGGTCGCAGAGGAAATAGAAAATGAGTTCGGTGTTCCCATAATATCTATAGCAAACATAGAAGTCTCAGAGGGTAAGGTTACTATAAACTCTATAAGGTAAGCTTTTTACAATATGAAATGTATTCGAAAATATGCCTCTCGAAATTCCAGAACATCGACACTGTCAAATGTGTGGAAGGGCTATTCCTCAAAATGAGATATTCTGTTCCCAAGAATGTAAGGAAAAGTTTGAGAAGTTTGTGAGGAGAAGAAGGATTTTACTCCTGATAATGTATGCGATTATAATGGCTATATTCTTGGCTGTGGTTCTAGTAAATCTCTAGTCTGCAAGTTCTTCTTGCAAGTCATTTATCATCTCTGTTAAAACATCTTCAAGAATAGGGTTTCTGTACTCTCTAATGGATCCATCTGCTAATCTAGCCCTTATGACGAAATCCTTACCCTCCTTGATCACATCGATATGACATATCAGTGGCATCTTATCCCTACCAAAGCCAATCCCGTATTCAATATCTCTATTTATAACTTTTCGTGAAAGGTTAAAGAGTGAAAATCCTATTTCAAACCATGCAGAGACTACCCGCGGTGGCTGGTCAATTCTATGCAGGATCAAGAAATAGATTGCTTGAGGAGATTAAGGATTGTTTCCTAGATGATAGGGGACCAAAAACTCTACCCGAGCTTGGAGAATATAAAGGACTGAAAGGTGTAGTTGTTCCCCATGCAGGCTATGTATATTCTGGTGCAATAGCTGCCCACTCATACAAGGAGATAGCAGAGAATGATCTAGCTGACGTTTATTTCATACTTGGGCCAAATCATACTGGCATGGGATCTGGAGTCTCTGTTTATCCTTCAGGAAGATGGGTAACACCCCTCGGAGAAGTAGAGATAAATGAAAAGTTAGCAAAAAGAGTAGCTGGAGGAATAATAGACATTGATGAATCTGCACATAGATACGAGCATAGTATAGAAGTTCAGTTACCTTTCCTTCAGTACATAAGTAAAGAGAGGAGATTTTCAATCGTACCAATCTGTATGGCGATGCAGGATTATGAAACTTCAAAGGAAGTTGGAGAGGCTATCGGAGAAATTATCAAAGAGAGTGACGAGAAAATCGTGGTCATAGCAAGTTCAGATTTCTCGCATGTTGGCTTCCATTATCTCGATTACCCGCCAGCCGGAAAAAGAGTGGATATCTATGCAAAGGAGCAGGATGAAAAAGCTATAGATGCAATACTTAGACTAGATGAACAACTGCTTATAACAAGGGTGCAAAGAGAAAGAATAAGTATGTGTGGATATGGTTGCGTGGCCGCCATGCTGGTAGCAACAAAGAAAAATGATGCCAAGAAAGCTAAACTTCTAAAATACGGAACATCTTACGAAGTTTCACCTGCAGATTCATGCGTTGGCTATGGAGCAATAGCTGTATACTAGGTGTTCTATCATGAGGAAGGTAGAGGACATGGATCTGGAGAAAGGCATCAGTGTAAACGAGTTAATAAAAGAAATGGATAAATCTGGAGGGTTTGTTGCAAAGAAATTAGCAAAGGCAGTAGATATAGCAGAAAAGATGATTGCAGATAAAGAATGTAAAGTGTTTTTATCATTTCCTGCATGTATAGTTGCAACAGGAGTTAGAGGAGTTATAAGAAAGCTGATAGAGAAGAAGTGGGTTGATGTCGTAATAACGACATGTGGAGCTTTGGATCATGATCTCGCTAGAATATGGAGAGATTATTTCCATGGATCCTTTTTTGCAGATGATAGGGAACTTTACAGAAAGGGGATTCACAGGATTGGAAATATCTTCGCGCCGGTAGATTCCTATGGGAAGATCCTAGAAGAAAAATTACAGCCTATGATAGGAAAGCTCTACGAGAAAAGGAAAGCTTGGTCATCTAAAGATATGATATGGGAGATAGCGAGTATGATCGAGGATGGAGATAAAGAGAAATCGATCATATTCCAAGCATGGAAGAATAAGATACCTGTATTTGTTCCTGGACTTACAGATGGAGCATTCGGCTCTCAATTATGGTTATTCTATCAAGATCACAGAGATTTTGTTATAGATTCTCTAAAAGATGAGCAAGAGCTATCCGATATTGTTTTTACGTCAAAGAAGACAGGAGGTATCGTTATAGGTGGCGGTATATCTAAGCATCACCTGATATGGTGGAATCAATTCAAAGGTGGATTAGATTATGCTATATATCTAACTACTGCAGTTGAATACGATGGAAGCTTGAGTGGAGCTCAAACCAGAGAAGCAATCTCCTGGGGAAAAATAAAGGAAGATGCTGATCATATTACTGTAGAAGGAGATGCAACCATAACTTTACCACTAATTGTTGCTGCCCTTTTGGAAAGGATTGATTAATATTTTCGTTGAAGAAATAGCGGCAGATACCTTAGAGGTTTTGGCAAGTGATTCTCGTATTTAGATTCTAGAAGTTCCTGAGCTGTCTCAACGCATAAGTTCACAATATAATTGAAAAGTTTCCTTCCTAATTCCATAGTTGCCTTTGATGGATCACCAACATAACCCTCTCTGGCGCCGAGTTCTTTCAAGGTTTTTCTAAAGTCGAAGAGAGAAGTAGACAATCTAATCTCCTTTAGAGATTTATAACTTTTATCAACAAGATATGGATACAGGTACAGCATTATCGATGTTTCCTCCTTTCCACTGTGATGAATGTTTCTTCCTTCGTAGAAGATTTTAGACAGTGGCTCTGCAACTCTGATATCCCTATTTTTCTCTACCTTCTTTATGGCTTCATGTATAGCCTTTATGTAAAAGGGATCAGCATGGAAGGTCAGTATCATAACATACCTAAAACCATGATTCGCGATGGATTTCAAAGTGTCAAGAATTATTTTCCTAAAGGCCTTAACATCCACAGATACACTCCCTGGTAGATCTAAATTCGCTCCGCAGTATCCGATTGCGAGAGTTGGATAGAGAAGCACAGTTATGGTTCTCTTCTTTTTTTTCAACCTGTTAATTACTTCTTTACTTATTTCCTCTGTGATAAACAAATCTGTCCCAATAGGTAGATGAGGACCATGAGCCTCTAAAGGACTTATCGGAATTAGGACCAACGTTCTTTCCTTATCTAAACCCTCTATCTCTTTCCAATTCAACTCCTCCAATCTAAGAAGTTTCCTTTTCCTCACGTTATTACCTCACAACCATCTTTAGTGATAATAACAGTATGCTCATGCTGGCTCACTATACCATCATCCACCAATCTTGGGTAATGATATACACATCCTAAAGATATCAATTTATTGAGATTTTCTCTCATATTTGGAAAATTCCTTGTGAACCATCTATCAGCAAATGGAAGGGTCCTAAATTTTTCTTTTATCCTTTTAGCCAAAAATCTTAATCTTAAATCTCTGAATACAGGAGAGTGAACGTATCTATAAATGTTGCTCCAGCCTCTTGATTTGACATATCCAGAGCCTGTGCTTGCAAAAGGCTCTATAGCTACAACCATTCCTTCCTTCAATTTGATTTTGTCAGTAGTGAGAATGTTCGGTATGGATACCCCTGCATGTAGAATATATCTATTCAGGCTATGGCCAGATAGATTACTAATTGGCCTAAAACCTTTTGATTCTATAGTTTCAGATATTACCTTGCCTAGAATTCTTACCTCTATACCATGTCTAGCAACATCTATTACTTTTTCGAGTGCTTCTTTCGATGACTCTATTAGATCGCTGTATTTATCTGTCTCGACCTCTATAGTTGACGCAGTATCAGCTATGTATCCATCTACATGTACGCCCACGTCTATTTTTACAACATCCCCTTCCTTAAACTCCAAATGATCATCCTCATATCTTGGAGAAAAGTGAGCAGCAACCTTATTTATAGAAATGTTAACAGGAAAAGCTGGTTCTCCTCCTAATTCGTATATCTTCTTCTCTATCTCCTCTGCAACATCTAATAATCTAACTCCAGGCCGTATCATTTTGATTCCTAGCTCTCTAACATCTCTCGCTATCCTTCCAGCCTTTCTGTACTTTTCTAGTATTTCCTCATCCATCCTGTATCGCCTTCCTTATCTCTTTTTCTGGTATTGCCCCTTCCCTCAATATTTTAATCTCACCAGATGTACAATCGACTATGGTTGAAGGTTTAGATCTTAATTCCCCTCCCTCTATGTAGAGTAAGTCTTTGCCAAATAACTTCTTTATCTCTTTTATACAAGAAGGGACTTTCTCTCCATGAATATTTGCACTAGTAACTGTAAGAGGAGAATAGTTTCTCAATATTTTTAGGGCTATCTCGTTGTTTGGTATCCTAACGGCAACTTTATCCGAGTTTGCTGTAACAATATCAGGAACATCTTTCTTGTAAAGGATCAATGTCAACTTTCCAGGCAGGAAATTTTTAGCCAGCTTTTCAGCAAGATCATTTACGTAAGCTATTCTTTTCATCTCTTGTACTGAAGGAACAGCAACAGGGAGTGGCAATGAGAAGGGTCTGTTCTTTATCTGATAGACCTTCTTCACAGCATCCTCGTTATAGATGCCAGCACCTAAAGCGTATAAAGTGTCAGTTGGATAAACTATTAGCTTCCCCTCCCTTAGATGTTTGATTACCTCATTAATCTTTAACTCCTTCATCTCCTTCCTTTTCCAGTTTTATTAAATCTCCGAGTGTTAAACCTCTGCTTGAGCCTGATCCAGAAACATGAATCTCTTCAATTTCTTCAAATAATGTGATACCTAGAACTTTCTCTATCTTCCTTGCTGTCTCATCAGATGGTCTAAGATCTCTGTTTTCCATTTTTGCAACAGCAACTGTAGGCTCTCCTATCTTCGCTCCTAACTCTTCTCTTGATAATCCTTTCCTTATCCTTCCCTCCCTGATTCTTTCAGCCCAATCCTGAACAAGTACTTTCCTCATACTTTGGAATATCTCCTCACCGGTTTTTTCTTTCTTTCTTATAGCAACCTTTTGTATCCTCTGAGTAGGTGGCGGAGAAATCGGTTTTCCATACTTTGCACATGCTTCACAGACGACCATCTTGACTCCATCTATAATAACATGCCTCGGAGAACTTATCTCTTTTCCACACAGCTCACATTGCATGGATACCAATCTCCAAATAGCTATATCAAACCAGCTTTTTGGAGTAGGAGTAGATCCTCGGTGCTAAGCTTTTCACCTCTTTTGAATCTCTCGAATATTTCCATTGCCTCTTTCTGAATAGCTGTTTCTTCTTTCCTTTTTCCAGCTCTCTTCATCGATGAGATCTGTCTCTCTAGCTGATGAATTTTGTCCACACATTCTATGAACTCCTTATGAATATTATCAGCATCTATCTTTGTGAAAACAATCTTTTCCTGTATCTCATCAACTTTTCTTGATAAAGCATCACATTCTTTTATCAATTTTATCATCCGTTCATGCTCTCTCTGGGCTTTTTCTGCTAATTCTTCAACTTCAGCATGTTGCTTTTCGGCTTTTTCCTTCGCTATTTTCACCTCTTCGAAGGCTCTCTTCAGTTTAATATCTTGAACTATCTTCTGTTCATACTCCTTTATCTTGGCATGCAACTTAGATATTCTTTCTATAATCTCTTTTTCCTTTTGTGGAGACATTGGCTGGGTCATTTGTTCATGTTCCAATCTTCTAAGCTCTTTCTTCAATCTCTCAATATTAACTCCAAGAGAAACTGATTTCTTCCTTTCAAGTTCCTTCAGTTTCTTTTTAGCTCTGAGATATGCCTTATTTAGTTGTGCTCTCTTATCTTTTGCTGCCTTCACTCTCTGATTAAGCTCGTCTCTTTTGGTTTTATGCTCTCTTATCCTTACTCTCAACTCCCTTATCTTGGCATTAAGTTCATCTCTCTCCTCAGCCAACTCCTTAGCCTTCTTGTGCAACTCGTCTCTTTTCCTCTTTAGCTCATTCGCTCTCTTCTGAAGTTCTTCTCTCTCCTTTTCCAGTTCTTCTATAGATGCATTGTTCATCGCTCTACCCTCTTAATAATTTGATAAGATTAAGCTTTTATAGGTAAAAGAGAGGTATTTCTTAAGTATTTCGTCTGATTCCTCTCTATAAAGGTAAAGTTTATATCCACAATCTGAATTTTACAGGCTACCTATGAGAGTAAAGGTTCTGATTATCATAGCAACTATTCTACTTTCTCAAATCCCTATTTTAACGAATGCTATCGAGGAGGGGCAAGTTCATCTGTTTTACAGATCAGTAACCGTATATGCACCAGCAGTCGCAAAAACTGAAAATGGGCTAGTCGGAACAGCAACAATTATCACTGTCACTGTGCAAAATGGCACTGGATGTAGCGGTAAAGTCTTCGTTGAAACTGTCCCCCTTACTGAAGTAGATATGCAAGGTTCTGCAAGATTGGCTGTAAGCGTTGCTGGTTCCCTAACTGGAATCGATATATCCGACTACGATTTCTTTTTCGTCATAAAAACATCTGCTCCTATCATAGGTGGACCTTCTGCAGGTGCGATAATGACGGTGGCAACTATAGCAGCTCTGGAGGGTTGGGATTTAGATAACAGGACCATGATGACAGGAATGATAAATCCCGATGGTAGTATTGGACCGGTTGGAGGTATAAAAGAAAAGATAGATGCTGCCTATTCTGTCGGAGCAAAGAGGTTCCTAATACCAAAGGGTCAAATGATAGTCTATACTACGATTACAAAGACCATAAAGCAGGGAGGGTGGATAAGGATAACCACAGAGAGAAAAAAGATAAACGTATCTGAATACGCCAGAGAAAACTATGGTATAGAAGTAATAGAAGTTGAAGATGTGAATGATGCTCTCTATTACTTTACAGGGCACAGGTTCGAGGAGCCGAAGGTGGATAAGAACATAACAACAGAGAACTATACCACCTCAATGAAACCCTTAGCTGAACATCTCCTCTCTAGAGCCAAGGAAAGTTATGAAAATGCAAGCAAACTTTTCAACAATACAAAGGAAAGTATTCCAAACTTCTTCCCTTTTAATTATAGGGATGATATAGAAGATAGTTTGAAGGATTCCAAAGATGCATTAATCGAATCGGAAAGATCTTACAATCAGAGTTTATTTTATTCATCAACCAGCAAATCGTTCCAATCTCTGATTAACTCTCGATTCGTTAGATATGCATGTGAGTATTTCTCTTCTGATGATAAGAAAGATTATGTCAGATCTGTACTTGAATATACAAAGAATCTGTTCAATGCAAGTAAGAGGCTAGCTGATAATGCAGGCGTATCAGGAATGGTTTCTCTTCAGTGTGTAGGCGCAGCGCAGAAGAGATTATTCGATGCAGAAGACCACATAAAGGATGCTGAGGATGATTACGCAAAAGGTAATTACCTAAGTGCTCTGTACAGATTAGCTTTTTCCATCGAGAGATGTAACAGTGTCGGATGGTGGATCAACATATCGAATAAGTTCGAAGATAAGATAAGTTTAAACAAAACTCAACTCGAAGAAATTGCAAATAAATATTTGGATCTGGCTAGAAATTCTGTTATTTACTCCCAGATAATACTCCAAGAGATGGGAGAACATTCTTCTCTCCTTGATGATGCAATCCAACTTTTAAGTGAGGCAGAAAGTGAAGTTGGAAGCTATCCGGCCTCGTCTCTCTTTACTTCTCTCGAAGCTTTAACGAAAGCGAATCTAGCAATAGAGATAGTGGGAGGAAACGAGCAGGAGAGATTGGAAAGGACAAAAGATAAGGCAGCAATCGAAATAGGTGAAAGCAGAAATTATGGTATAGAACCGGTACTTGCAGTGAGTTACTATGAGTTTGCTGAGACTTTAGAAAACGAATCCTTAGTTGATTCCATTGTCTATTACAGATACGCCCAAATGATAGCTGGCGCCCTTAGATTTGCATTATTCCCTGCAGAAAAAAAGGAATCTAGGTTCGAGGGAATTCCACCAATTAACCCCATGCCAAGTTTTCTACCAGAAATAGAAGAAGTTATATCATATATAGCTTGGATAGTCGCCTATATCGGTGCAATTCTAGTAGTAATAGTTATAGCTATTTCGATCATATCAAGTAGGAGGAAATTTAAGAGAGAGTTCCCTCCAGAGACATGGTAAGCATGATGGCAAAGATAGAAGATGGTAAAGTGATGATATACGATGAGAGATTAGCAAACAGATTCAATATAAGAGGTTATGGTAAACTCATAGATGAGAGATATCTTGAATTACACCCCGTTGAGGCACTTTACCTATCAGAGGAAAAGAAGTTGAAGATAGTGGATGAAGGTAATATACTCGAAAGTGATTCTCTGTTTGACAAATTTTCTACCCTAGATAATAGATTTGAGCAAAGATTTATAGTTTATAGGGATCTGAGAAGGAGGGGGTACAAAATAAACTGTTTTCATGAACTCAGAAGTAAAGATATAGACTATTACTTGAAACCCAAAAGAGAGGATCAGAAAGATATATTTGCCGTATCTATCAACGAAAGGGAAGAATTTTCTGTTGAAAAGATACTGTCATTCCTAGATAGTTTGGATCCATTAATCGAGGAGCTATGGGCAGGTGTAGTCGATGAGGAGGGTGATATAACCTATTATCGAATATACGATGTGAAGCCAAAAGGTAGCTTAAAAGACGTGGGGAATATAGGATGTAGAGGGGTGTTATTGAAGCATCTCATAATTGTCAAGGATAGAGAAATAGGAAAAGAGCTATTCAAACAGGGATTCTATGGAAATCTGACAGATGGTGAGCTTACACTGTCTCTGCTAGAAGCGCTCCATCTCTCAGACATAGGTGTATTAGAAGTATATTCACGTGAAAAAAAATTAGAATACGAAGATCTTCTCACTATAGCGAAATCTTACCAACAGGACTTTGAAATAAGGTATAAAGTCTATAAGGATTTAAAAGAGAAAGGTTTGTGTGTGAAGACGGGTTACAAATTTGGAACGCATTTCAGAGCTTATGAGAGAGATCCTAATAGATATCATGCAGAGTATTTATTAGATGCTGTAACAGAATCTTTCAAAAGCAACTGGTCAAACATAAGTAGAGGTATAAGGCTGGCTCACTCTGTTAGAAAACTCTATGTCCTAGCTGTTGTATCTAAAAAGATAAGATACATAGGCATGGAGAGAATAAGACCTTAGAGAAAAATTTCGCAACCTATTTAAGTTCATAAGGAATTGTGATAGAGGGGGAGGAGAAATTGTTGCAGATAAGATGGCATGGGCATGCATGTTTCGAAGTGACTAACGACTTAACTATAGTTACAGATCCTCACGATGGTAAATCTATTGGTTTGCCAGCTCCATCCGTTAAAGGAGATATAATCTTAGTATCTCACGACCACTATGATCATAATAGCGTTAAGACAGTTGAAAAAGAAGGAAGTATCGTTGTTAGAGAGTCTGGTAAGAAGGAGATCAAAGGAGTAAAAATAGAAGGTATAGAATCTTTCCATGATGAGGTAGGTGGAGCAAAAAGGGGAAAAAACATCATTTTCAAGTTTGAAGTAGATGATATTATATTCTGCCATCTTGGAGACTTAGGACATGTACCTGACAAGAATTTATTAGAAAAAATAGGAAAAGTTGACGTTTTGTTCATCCCTGTTGGAGGTACTTTCACGCTCGATGCTGATTCTGCTTGGGAAACTGCGAACCTAATAAATCCGAAAATAGTTGTGCCTATGCATTATAAGATCCAGGGTCTTTCTTTGCCCATATCTGATGTGGATCCATTTTTAGCCAAAAACAAATTCAAAGTTGTGCATGTTGGGAATGAGATAGATATAGAAAAGGATGAAATACCGGAAGAAAGGGAGATCTGGGTTTTCAGTCTTTAAATACCTCCGGATTAACACAATACTTGGGTCTCCTCCCCCTCAACGCCTTTATCAGATTTTCTGCAGCAAGAATCGACATCTTTGTTCTCGTTTCAAGTGTTGCTGAACCTATATGAGGAAGAAGGACAACATTTTCTAGATTTTTCAGCTCATCAGTTATTTTAGGTTCTTTTTCATAGACATCCAGTCCAGCACCAAATATCCTCTTTTCCCTCAGGGCTTTGACAAGATCTCCTTCTTTTATTATTGCCCCTCTTGCTGTATTCACGATTATAGCATCTCTCTTCATCATACAAATCTTATCATAATCTATTAAATGATATGTCTCTTTGGTAAGCGGAAGGTGGATAGAAATAAAGTCCGACTCTCTAAGCAATGTATCCAGATCCACCTTTTTCGCTCCTAATTTGTCCTCTAGAACTTCATTCCTGCTCCTATTGAAGTACAGGACTTTCATGTTAAAACATTTCGCTTTTAGTGCAAATGCCGTACCTATCCTACCTGCACCTATGACTCCCAGAGTTTTTCCTGACAGTTCTTTTCCAAGCAAAAGTGTTGGCGACCATCCTTTGAATCTTCCCTCTCTTGTAAACTTATCTCCTTCCACAACTCTCCTAGCAACAGCAAAAAGCAGGGCCCAAGCAAGCTCTGCAGTAGCATTAGTTAAGACATCTGGAGTATTTGTAACCACTATACCTCTCTTTGTGGCTTCATCAACATCTATGTTATCATAGCCAGCGGCATAGTTTGATATTACTTTCAAATTTGGATTTGAAGAAATAACCTCTCTATCTATCCTATCTGTAAGCAAGCACAAAAGAGCATCTTTACCTTTCAATCCATTTATAATCTCCTTCTTACTCGGTATCCTATCGTATGGGTAGACCTCTACTTCTTCGCATTCTCTTTCCAGCAATCTTATGCCTTCTTCTGGTATTCTTCTAGTGACAAACACCTTCATTTGAATTCCTCCCTAATCTTCACAAGTTCTGTCAGTAATTTATTTATCTTTGCTTCCACACCAACCTTCTTGCCCAAGTTGTATATGTAACCATTAATTGAATCTATCTCTGTTTTCCTTCCCTTGATTATACTCTGTAACATAGAAGAGAGATTCTCTGAGGTTAGATCTATAACTTCCCAAATCTCTCTCAGCATATCCTCATAATCTATTTCGATTCCAACTCCTCTCGCTACCTCTATGGATTCTCTACAGATATCTCTAACAATTTCAGATAGAACTTTGTTCTTTAAAACCCCATTCTTTATTCCGAATATAGCAGTTAAAGGATTTATGCAAGCGTTTACGATTGCTTTCCTCCATACATCTCTCTCAATATTATTTGATATCCTCGTTTCAAAGCCGGCTTTTACAAACTCTTGATAAAGCTGCTCTAAGAATCTGGTATTCTTCAGAGATCCAATCGTTGTTTTTCCCCTGCCAGTATGTTCTATTTCGCCTGGCTTTAAAAATAAGCTCGCTTCTGTGGTCAAACCGACGATTATTTTTTCTTCGTCAAAGAGTTTTCTCATTTTTTCCACATTATCCAAACCATTCTGCAAAGACATAACGTAAATATCCTTGCCAAAGTAATCTATTATGTTTTTAAGAGCAGTATCAGTATCATAGGATTTTACAGTAATTATAACAATATCTGGTTCTGTTTTGTAATCCTCCAATCTGGATATAGCGTTTAGATGGAAGATAGCTCTAGTTTTTCCCCTGATGATCAAACCTCTTTCTCTTATTTTCTGTATATGTTCTTCTCTCCCAAGTAAAGTGACGTTATTGTACTTGGATAGTTTAGCTCCAAACAGAGAGCCTATCGCGCCGGCGCCGAAGACGAGGATTCTCATATTCCTATCTCCCCTATCATCCTATCTATCTCTTCGTCGCTAAAAGATACTAGTGGTCTCAGTATAGGAAGATTGAAGTTTTTGTCCCTGTCAAAATCTATATCTCGCATTGATTCTCCAACAACTAAGGCTAAACATCCATTCATATTTCTCTTGATATCTTTCTCTTCAGCTATCTCGGTTTCGCTCTCAGCATACCATTTCCTTAAGAAATCTTTTAACTCTTTATCCATTCCATAGGAAATCACTTTGGCCGAACACCCTCTTTTCAACATACACCAAAGAGCCAATATATCCCTCTTGTTCCTGACTAACGACAATACTTTTCCTTGACTGCCCAAAGGTAAACCAGCAGGACCTCTTATCTTTTCAAAAAACAGGTAAGCCTTATCATCTCTCACTTCGATATAAAGTTCAAGATCGGGATCATCAAGATCTACTCTAAGATTGAATTTCTCTTTGATTTCTCTTCCAACCTCAATAGCTATATCCTGGCTAGTAAAATCATGTTTTCCTACCCTTGTTGATCTTACAGCGAAAGTTTTGATGCCATTGATCCTTTTCTCTATCAACTCTAAAGCCTTCTCCTTGATATCTTCAATATCAGCAATAGTTTCAACAGCAGGACTTATCGAAACTATACCGAATATTCTTTTCAAAACGTTTTTGGCTTTTTCCATGTTTTTAGATCTGAGGAATATCCTGCCTCTCTCTTTTTTTATTCTCACATCTATAATACTCTCCTTACGGAAAGCCAAAATTATGTTTCTGATGAGCTTATCCTCGAATCTTCTTCTTACACTTTCACTCTTTAGTCCTATTTCCCCATATCTGATTATTATTACATCGAACATTCTATCAGAGGTAATGGGGATGGAATTTAAAAGTGCAGGGGAGGAGATTCGAACTCCTGAACCCCTCCGGGACAGGCTCCTGAAGCCTGCGCCGTTGACCAGGCTTGGCTACCCCTGCTTTACCATAAAAATCGTTTTCTTGTTATAAGTTTTTTACTACATGTTAGCGGAGTTCTTGTAAACTTACCATTAATCGCAATTTAAGAAGTGATTTTTTCGAAAGTTTTTTAATAATCTTACTCTTATAATAAAAGAGTGAAATATTCACAACAACAAGTTATCGAAGAAACGAGGAGGTTTTTTCAGAAAGTATATGGATGGATGTTTCTTGGCTTGATTATTTCAGGAATAACAGCATATTGGGTCGCAAGTGACCCCTCTCTTTATAAATTTATTCTACTTAATGAAGGGATTTTCTACTCTTTACTGATAGGAGAACTGGCTTTAGTTTTCGGTTTAGTTTGGCTAATGAAAAGGATATCTGCAAATATTGCAATATTTATGTTTCTGCTTTATTGTTTTATGACAGGTCTAACCCTCTCAGTTATTTTCTTAGTTTTTACAATAGAGTCGATTGGATTGGCTTTTTTCATTACAGCATGTATGTTTGGTGTAATGAGTATCTATGGATACTTTACAAAAACAGATCTAACTCAAATTGGTCAAGTGTTGATAATGGGATTATTTGGAATTATTATTGCTGGACTGGTTAATCTTTTTCTAAGAAATACTCTGATCGATTATATTGTCTCATTTATTGGAGTGATTGTATTTACTGGTTTAACCGCATACGACACGCAAAAAATTAAAAAAATCAACATTATAGGTAACGAAGGCACTCCTGAAGATACTAAAGAATCGATAATGGGTGCATTAGAGTTGTATCTGGATTTTGTAAATCTGTTTTTAAGCCTACTCCGCCTTCTTGGGAAGAGAAGATAAAAATTTCTTTCTTTTGGCTTCGGTTTCGATTCATTTAAATATCGTATCTGTATATTGTCTTATCCCTATGGCCCGGGTGGTGTAGCGGTAACATAAGGGACTGTGGAGAGGGGCTTCGCCCCTTCTAACCCTGCAGAACCTCTTGCAGAGATCCCTTGTCCCGAGTTCAAATCTCGGCCCGGGCCTTATCCAATGACCCTCTCCCACTTCTTAACGTTCAGAACCTTTCCAAGAGAACTTCCCCTCTTAATCTCCTCTCTTATCCTGTCCTCATGCTCTTTGACATCTAAAGCTCTGTTTGCTATCTCCTGTGCTATCTCCTGAGGAATCACCACAACTCCAGAATCGTCACCAACTATCCAGTCTCCCGTCCTCACGATCTGTC
>JAPDJO010000076.1 GCA_029259115.1 Thermoplasmatota archaeon
GGAATATGTCACCAGGTTCATCTGGAGAGATTTGCTGTACCAGGAAAGACCCTTCTTGGCTCAGACTCTCATACTCCAACAGCTGGCGGAATAGGGATGCTTGCAATAGGGGCGGGAGGTTTAGATGTAGCATGTGCGATGGCTGGTGAACCCTTCTACCTGAAGATGCCAAAGGTAGTGAATGTCTATCTTGAGGGAGAACTTCCGCCGTTTGTTTCAGCAAAAGATGTTATACTCGAAGTCCTCAGGAGAATAGGTGTGAAAGGCGCTGTTAACAAAGTTCTTGAATACACCGGTCCTGGAGTTAAAACCCTGAATGTTCCCGAGAGGGCAACAATAACAAACATGGGAACGGAGACGGGAGCAACCACGAGCATATTTCCGAGCGATGAGATCACAAAGAAGTTCATGGAGGCGCAGGGCAGAGGAGACCAGTGGATTGAGCTAAAGCCAGATGAGGATGCCGAGTATGACGAGAAAATAGAGATAAACCTGAGCGAATTAGAACCACTCATTGCTCTTCCACACTCGCCAGGCAATGTAAAGCCAGTTAGTGAGGTCGAGGGCATACCTGTAGATCAGGTCTGTATCGGAAGCTGTACCAATTCGTCTCTCAGAGACATGAAGGTTGTTGCGAACCTTCTCAAGGGGAGAAAGGTTCATCCAAGAGTCAGTCTAACCATATCTCCCGGCTCAAGACAGGTCGTTCTGCATCTGATAGAATCGAGAGAGCTTTCTTATATCGTTGAGGCGGGAGCAAGAATTCTTGAGAACGCATGTGGACCATGTATAGGTATGGGCCAGGCCCCACCTACTGATGGTGTATCCGTGAGAACGTTCAACAGGAACTTCCTGGGAAGATCTGGAACAAAGAGCGCAAAGGTTTATCTTGCATCTCCAGAGACAGCGGTTGCATGTGCAGTCTTTGGAGAGATAACCGACCCGAGAAAGCTCGGTGAGTATCCAAAGATAGAGCTCCCGGAGAGGTTCATCATAGATGATAGCATGATAATTCCTCCTCCAGAGGATGGGAGCAAGGTCGAGATAATAAGAGGGCCAAACATCAAACCACTTCCTGAGTTCAAGCCACTGCCCGAGAAACTTGAGGGAGAGGTGCTGATAAAGGTTGGCGATGATATAACTACAGATCACATAATGCCAGCTGGAGCAAAGATTCTGCCATTGAGGAGCAACATACCTGAGATCTCGAAACACGTCTTCGAAGTCGTTGATCCGAACTTCTACAGCAGAGCCATGGAGAAGGGTGGAGGATTCATCATAGGTGGCGAAAATTACGGTCAGGGCTCAAGCAGAGAGCATGCGGCGCTTGCGCCGAAGTATCTCGGAGTCAAAGCGGTTATAGCAAAGTCATTTGCAAGGATACATCTCGCTAATTTGATCAACTTCGGAATTGTTCCACTGCTCTTCGAGAACAAGGACGATTATGACAAGATAGAGCAGAACGATAAGCTGGAAATTGACTTATCAACGCTTGAGCAGGGAAAGGTCATTGCAAGGAATGTGAGCAAGAATGTTGAGATACCTCTTGTGCACACTCTGAGTAGGAGGGATATTACCATCCTGAAGGCGGGAGGTAAGTTGCTGTATATTAGGAATAAGCAGGAGGTGAGTTAGTTGGCGCAGAGAGGAATTAGAGAGTATCACGCCAAGAAGATGCTGGCAAAATACCTGCCTGAGTTCTCAAACGGCAAATTCTCGATACCCGATAAATTCGCTCTGGTAACTCCGGAGAAATCTATAGATGAGGTTGCAAAAGAAAACCCATGGATCAAGGAAGAGAAACTCGTTGTCAAGCCGGACCAGCTCTTTGGAAAGAGAGGGAAGCATGGTCTTATACTGCTGAATGCAACCTTTGATCAGGCAAAGAAGTGGATTGAGGAAAGGATGGGCAAGGAAGTAACAATCGGAAAGGTAACTGGCAAGCTTACTCACTTCCTTATAGAACCATACGTTGAACATGACAAGGAATACTATGTTGCTATCAAAGATGATAGAGAATGTGATCACATCTACTTCTCCACGGCTGGCGGCGTAGACATAGAGGAGAACTGGGACAAAGTTCTGACCATAGATGTTCCGATAGACAAGGAGATAGATGATGTTGATGTCAGAGGAGTGATTTCAAAACAACTATCCGGAAAGGAACTCGATACCATTGAAGAATTCATCAAATCCCTTTACAAATTCTACAAAGAACTCTTCTACACGTTCCTGGAGTTAAATCCGTTCACCATCGTTGATGGCAGTAAGATCATTCCTCTTGATACCGTAGCGAGACTCGATGATACCGCAATGTTCTGGATGGCAAAGAAGTGGGGAGATATAGAGTTTCCAGCTCCATTTGGAAGAGAGCTTACTCCAGAAGAAAAGTACATCAAGGAACTGGATGAGAAATCTGGTGCAAGCTTGAAACTGACAATCCTCAATCCAAAGGGTAGAGTATGGACGATGGTTGCAGGAGGAGGAGCAAGTGTAATTTATGCTGATACGATTGTTGACCTCGGTTATGGCAAGGAGCTTGCGAACTATGGTGAGTACAGCGGAAACCCAACGACAGATGAGACCTACGAGTATGCAAAGACAATCCTTGACCTCATGACCAGAGAAAAGGATCCGAGGGGCAAGATACTGATAATTGGAGGAGGTATAGCGAACTTCACGGATGTTGCGAAGACATTCGAGGGAATAGTCAAAGCAATAAGAGAGTACAAGGACAAACTCAAGGAGCACAATGTTAAGATATATGTCAGGAGAGGAGGTCCTAACTACCAGGAAGGTCTCAGGATGATGAGGGAACTTGGAGAGGAACTCGGAATACCTATAGAGGTTTATGGTCCGGAGCTTCACATGACGAGAGTTGTCAAACTCGCTCTTGAGGGCGAGGGAGGTGGTAAGTGATGAGAAAACTTCCAGATTATGAGTTGTTCGACAGGGATACTCAGGCAATAGTTTATGGAAATCAGCAGAGAGCTGTTCAGAGGATGCTTGACTATGATTATCTTTGCAGAAGAGAGAAACCATCAGTTGCTGCGGTTATAGATCCAACGAGAGAGGGTTACATGAAAGTATTCTTTGGAGCAAAAGAGATTCTCATCCCGATTTACAGGAGCATACAGGATGCTGTTGAGAGGCATCCAAATGCGGATGTCATGGTAAATTTTGCATCATACAGATCAGCGTATCCAACAACAAAGGAAGCATTGGAGACAGATACGATAAGAACTGTAGCAGTCATAGCAGAAGGCGTTCCAGAGAGATATGAGAGAGAACTTGCCTATCTGGCAAAGAAGAAGAACAAGTGGATTATTGGTCCAGCAACTGTTGGAGGATTAAAAGCTGGTGCTTTCAAGATAGGTAACACCGGAGGAGCCATAGATAACCTGAAATCTCTCAAGCTTTACAGACCAGGCTCTGCCGGTCTGGTTACAGTATCTGGAGGAATGGTCAATGAGATGTTCAACATTCTACATCAGAATAGCGATGGAGTGTATGAGGGTATAGCCATAGGAGGAGACAGATATCCAGGTTCAACACTTGTTGATCATCTTCTGAGGTACGAGAAGAATCCAGAAATCAAGTTCATGGTGATGCTCGGAGAGGTCGGAGGAACAAAGGAATATGAAGTCGTCGAAGCACTCGAGAAAGGATTGATAACCAAACCTCTGGTAGCATGGGTAACTGGAACATGTGCAAAGGTATTCCCCGGAGAGGTTCAGTTTGGACACGCAGGCGCAAGAGCCGGCGCCGAGCGGGAGAGCGCAGATGCAAAGAACGAAGCACTGAGAGAGGCGGGAGCAATAGTTCCGAACTCATTTGATGAGATTGGTGAAAAGATAAAAGAGGTTTACCTGAAACTAAAGAAGGAGGGTAAGATAAAGGAAATCAAGGAAATCGAGCCACCGGTTGTTCCAATGGATTATGATGTTGCCCTGAAGAGAGGTCTTATAAGGAAACCAACGAACTTCATCTGCACCATATCAAATGACAGGGGAGAGGAACTCCTCTATGCGGGTATACCGATAAGCAAGGTCATAGAGGACGACATTGGAATAGGTGGGGTCATTGGATTACTGTGGTTCAAGAAATTGCTCCCGGATTATGCAAGAAAGTTCATTGAACTTGTTCTGATGATAACTGCAGACCATGGACCATGTGTAAGTGGAGCGCACAATGCCATAATCACCGCGAGAGCAGGCAAGGACATTATAGATTCGCTTGTTTCGGGATTACTCACCATAGGTCCAAGATTTGGTGGAGCGATATCAGATGCTGCCAAGTATTTCAAGGATGCTTACGAGAGGGGTCTCAAACCAGAAGAATTCGTTAACGAGATGAAGGCAAAGGGAATCTACATTCCTGGTATAGGTCACAGAGTAAAGAGCATTCATAATCCGGATAAGAGAGTCGAATTACTCAAAAAGTTCGCATATAAGCACTTCCCGGGGACAGATTTACTCAACTATGCTCTGGAAGTCGAGAAGATAACAACCGCAAAGAGAGCGAATCTGATTCTCAATGTAGATGGCTGTATAGGAGTGCTGTTCGTTGACCTGATGAAGAGCTGTGGACTCTTCACAGACAAGGAAATCGATGAGTTCATAAACATGGGTGGATTGAATGCGCTGTTCGTGGTGGGAAGAAGCATAGGATTCATAGGTCATGCCTTGGATCAGAAGAGGCAGAAAGCGAGACTTTACAGACATCCGTACGATGATGTGCTGTACCTCTCTCCAGAGGAAGAGAAGGAGTATTTTGGAGGTGGAGAATAAATGGCAATAGATGTTGAGAAGTATAGGGAACAGATCGAGAGAGCAAAGGAGCACTTTGAAAAACTCATCATAGAGCAACTCGAGAGAATCGAGAGAATGAAACAGGCTGAGGACTGGATTGATTACTCAAAGGTCAAACCAATAATCATTGGCGTCGTCGGAGGAGATGGTATAGGACCATATATATGCAGGCACGCAAGAACGGTTCTTGAATTCTTGTTAAAGGATGAGATAGAAAACGGCAAGATAGAAATCAGAGACATAGAGGGACTAACCATAGAGAACAGAGCAAAGGTTGGGAAAGCGATACCCGATGATGTTCTGGAAGAGATCAAGAAATGCCATGTTATACTCAAAGGACCAACAACTACTCCAAAGAAGGGTGATCCCTGGCCAAACATAGAGAGCGCTAATGTTGCAATGAGAAGAGAACTTGATCTCTTCGCGAATGTCAGGCCTGTAAAAATACCACAGGAAGGCATTGACTGGGTCTTTTTCAGAGAAAATACAGAGGGAGCATACATCTTGGGAAGCAAGGGAATAAATGTTACCGAAGACCTCGCAATGGACTTCAAGGTGATAACAACTCAGGGTGCTGAGAGGATAATAAGACTGGCTTTTGAGTATGCAAAGAAGAACAACATAAACAGGGTTACTGTTGTAACCAAGGCGAATGTGGTGAAGACAACCGATGGAAAATTCCTGGAAATCGCCGAAAAGGTGGCAAAGGATTATCCTGAAGTAAAATGGGATGACTGGTTCATAGATATCATGACCGCGAAGCTCCTTGATCCAGCCAGAAGGAAGGACTTCAGGGTCATTGTTCTTCCGAATCTGTATGGAGACATTATAACTGATGAAGCCGCACAGTTGCAGGGAGGCGTTGGTACGGCTGGCGCCGCCAATATAGGAAAGAGATACGCCATGTTCGAAGCAATCCATGGAACTGCACCGAGAATGGTTCAGGAGGGTAGAGCGATATACGCAGATCCTTCGAGTATACTGAGAGCAACGGTTATGCTTCTCCAGCACATCGGTTATCAGGAAGAGGCGAAGAGACTCGATATGGCTCTCGATATATGTGGTATCTTTGAGAGGAAGGTAGTGATAACAGGGAGATCCGATGGTGCTACGGGAGAAGAGTTTGCGAAGTATGTAATGCAAACAATAGAAGATCCAGAGCTTGAAAAGAAGTGGAAGAAATATCAGGAGAGCATAGCACAATAAACCTTCTCACTTCTCTATTTTTGGCTAATTTTGAACAGAAGGGTTTAAATATATAGAAAAAAATATATATAATGCTACCATATCAAGGTTGAAAAATTTGGGGGAAGGAAGTTATGAAGAACGATAAGGTTATTGTAACGATAGGGGTAGTAATCCTATTAATAGCTGCAGTTGGTGTCTACTTCTACAAACCAGCCGGAGAGAAAGTATTCCTAGCGACTGGAGAGACGTTGAATTTAATGTGTGGAGTAATGAAAGATGTGCCAAGCGCTATAGAAGTATCAGACTCTAATCCATTCTACGCTTTGATAGCAACTCCTCTGGCTGTGCATTATGATAAGGAAGGTAACAGAGAAGTTATACCCATGTATATCAAGAACATGTCCAATCCATCTAGAGCTGTCATAAGAACTGAACAGATGGTTGGTAGATTGGTAGATTTGGTGATAGATGGAAAGAAGTCACCCAAAGAAGTTTCACTTGAATTAGCTGAAAAATATTGGGACAAAAGCGATCTTGCTTTGATAATTAAAAACGATAAGGAGGGCTATGAGGTTGGTTTGGTGGCTACACCAATAGCAAGCTATCTTTCGATACCTGTCATAGTTACTGATGAGATAGATTCTGATGTTATCGAAACACTTAGCAAACTCAAGGTAAGACATGCTTTAATATGTGGCAACCTCTCCACTGATTTATTTAGTCCATACAAGATCGAAACGGCAGATGACGCTTTGAATATAACTTTAAGCCTTGTAGAGGAGAAGTTTGGAGAGGTAAATTACATAACAATGACAAATCCACTTGATGCTTGGAGACCAAAGGTGTTGGATAAAGTATTCTACTCTTCGCCTGTTATCGAGTTATGGTCATCCTCCTCAACACAATTATTTAGAATGGCAGTAGGTCTTGTATTACAAAAGACTACGGCAAATTTCTCATTCCGTATCCCTGATGATTATAAGTATGCCTTAGTCAAAGTCGAAGTTATTAATCTAGATCCGGAGGGGGTTGATGATTTTGGCGATGCAGTTGGCGTGATGGGAGGAATAGTTGATCCAAGCGAACCAAAACTCCTTCGGGAGGCGGAGTTGCTTAGCTATGGAGTAACCACTGCATCTAATCCTGTAGTAAGGGATGCAACAGGCAAGGTAATTAAGGATAGATTCTACCAAGAGGTTTTACTATACGATAGAGGTGGTGCAGAGTACAAATTAAATATAACAGGAAGCTGGCTTTCTAGAAAATCTGGAAGGGTACAAGTCAATGTTGAGGTGGATAAACTTGAAAATCCATACTACGCGATGATGAAAGGATTATCTACTGTAACCCCCTATCTAACGGCATATCATAAGGGAATAATATTTGCAAGGCCAGATTTTGCATTCTATCCAGATGATAATGTCAAAACTTTGAAGGGAGAAAGATGCCCAGGTTACTATTCAGTTAGAAAGAATCCAAAGTTAGCTTATGCTCATAACATGCATGTGTTTAACAAGATACACAAACCCTTAAATAAACTCTTGGCAAAGCTTGCGGATATAGACATTTCAACTCCAGATGGACTAAAACAACTCAGAAATTACTACAAAGACAATCCAGTCTACATAGCAATAGTTGGAGATGCAGAGATGATGCCAAGAATTGTCTACGATAATTTCTTACTCCCGTTGTCAGAAGATGCGTTAAATGAGTTGAGCTCATATCTTGGGAGCTATGGTCTTGGGACACCTAGCGATTTTATATATGGTAATATAGATCCAATACCAGGAGACTATTCCAATATGGCAAATGATACTTTCAGCTATTATCCATATCAAGAAAATATAGTTGGAAGATTGGCTGGCTGGGATGCACAAGATGTGTGTGCACAGGTCGTAAGAACAATCTTCTACTATGATATCATAGAAAAGCTCGGGGATTGGAAGAACAGAGCCACTGTGTTGGTTGGCGGCGGACAAGACTTCCAGAGACCACCTTTAAGATACTTTATATCTAAATTGACTGGAAATGATGAGGAAGCAGTTAAATTACCGACAGGATTCGGAAAGATAATGATGGAGAGAACCAAGGAGGTAACTCTAGAACCGCTAGGATTCAATGTAACTACCGCTTATGATTGCGAAGCATCTGCAGCAGGATATAGTGATGAAGCGCTCGACACAATAAAGAAAACATGTCTCCTTAACAGATTAGTATTCTTTAAAGGCCTTGTGGCCAAATATCTTGGAGAAGATGCTGTAAAAGGAGGAGAATACATGGAGAATAGCAACTTTATATGGGCAAATGCACATGGTCAGCCACATATGTTTGGTATGCCCGGACCATCGATACTTGGTTTAGGATTTGGTGGGCCAGTAATGAGATGGATACTAGAAAGAGCGTTATCATGTATAGATGGTGGCTTTTTCGGACCAGGATTTTCTCTATCGGCAGTTGGAGACTATACTCCAAGAAGAGTATCAGAAATGAACTTAGGACCATCTGTTATGTGGATAGATAGCTGTCTGTGTGGAAAAATAGGCGGAGTTTATCCACAAAACTCTATATCTATGGCATTCATTCATGCTGGAGTAAATGCTCTAATCTCTTCTCCAATGGAGTCAAACATAGCAGGAGGATACCTTGAACCAAAGAAACACCTATACGATACACCTTGGTCCGTTGCTAGGGCTTACCTCAATGCCACAAGAAATGCAAAGAAGGGCATCTATCCAGAACCACACTTTGGTTACATGCTATTTGAAGATCTATGTAAAGAGTTGGCAAAGAATGCAACCATAGGATTAGCACTCAGAAATGCTAGAAATGCATATCTACCAAAGGACGCAAATTCAACATTCTGGTGGTCTCCACCTCTAGTGACTACTGGCAATCCTCTACTTGATCTTAAGCTATTCAAAGAGAGACAAACAAAATTCAAAGAAATGTTTGGTACCGAGAAAACAAAAGTTCTACCAAACAAGTACTTTGAATTCCAGGAGTGGTGCCTTTACGGAGATCCAGCATTTAACCCATATGTGCCTGGAGAGGCTAGCTAAAACATCCCTAGTATCTCTTTCTTTCCCAATCTTTTCACATTGTTTTTTATTGTGTTTGATAAAAGAAGTGCTTTTTATTGACAGCAACTGAACTAACTTATTTTACTCTCAGTACCCTCTTCCATCACATCCTCAAACTGATAAAAATAAAGTCAAAAAAGAGAAATTGTTTACTGGTGTGTTATCAAACATAATAGACCATTATCATCTAGTTTCTATGAAACCGAGGGTAGATTGTATCCACCCAGCTTCAAACTCGGGTCCCCAAATAGAACCCACTGTTCCACTGTCTTAGCATGACCAGATTCTAGGTCACTCATATCGAACGTATTGACGTATTCTACAACTGCGTGAGCAAATGCATCTCCTAATATATCATGACCTTTCTCTCCATACTGCCTAAAGAATTCTATAGTGATCCATCCATCTCCACCCGTAGATGTACATTCTCTTCCCATCCTTCCATATCCTAAGCCAGTGTTTCCAATTGTCGCAATAGCTCCTCTACCTGGCAGTTTCACCAAATACCACGAAAAACACTCCGGAACAGGCACTCCATAAGTCCACATCTTTGTATCCCTGCCAAGCAAATAGAGAGGGTAATGCATAAATGCAGGAATTGCCGATACATTGAATTGAGAATTGTGACACCCTCCGATGACAATGACCGGAAGTTTGCCAAAATTCCTAAGCTTTTTCATTGGAAAAGGTCTTATAGGATTGAAAGAGACAACCTCTAGACCTGTTACGCTTCCATGTCTTCTATTGCCCGGAACCCCAGGCAAGTGATCCGCCCATACATTTGGACTACCATGACCTGACATGAATACAAATCCCGCTCCCTCGCTTATAGCTCTTATAACGTCGCTCATGCTTCTAAACTTTCCATTGGATGTCCATAGCACTACTTTTTCGAAATCATCAGGCATGTAGTACAAAGCTCCACCTCTACCATTAAGCAATTTCTCTCCAGTTATCCACTCTCCTTCATAGTACATCTCTGTGTTATTTCTCCATGCAGAAAACACAATTTCATGATCTTCATTCTCTACCCATACATGTATGCTAGTTATATTCCCGTAAGGTCTAGGATCATAGCATTTTCCCCTTATATGCATTACACCTTTCTTGTATGTTACATTTGCCCAACCAGTAAACTGATTACAATATGCTTTATTCTCTCCTGGAGAAAAGAAAACATCGGTTTTACCAAGAATATCTCTGTTTGATGGAGATGTTATCTCTGCAACCGGTAAAGCAGGATAGGTTTTCACCTTTTTATGATCATCATGATTGAAAGTTATTTTAGATCTTTCTTTTCTGTCTATTTTCACAGTTACTCTATCTATATTTCCAGCTATTCCATCTTTGTTGATGGCCTGCGCATATATCGTGTAGGTCCCATCTGGAAGACCAGTCGTATTCCACTGTATATCTAAATCCTGCTGATCCAGAAAGCCATCCCCAGATATCACGATAATTCTCTTGAACCAATTGTAATTATTCTCGCTATTTTCGTACCTTATTATCTTGTTAATGACCGTTCTGAGTTCAAACAGATTTCTGCACGGCAATCTTCCAACTATGACATCTGGACAGAGATCTATGTCAGTATCGTTTTCTACGCCTGGTTTGCCCCATGCTGCAAATATTCCATCGTTATTTGTGTCCCATGAAGAAAAGTTACCATTTCCGTCATATATATCAGCATAATAGAGATCACTGATTACTCCAGGATCAAATATCTTCTTTTCTCCAAGTGGATACTTTGGATGATCGTATAAGTTCGTATATCTGACAGGTAAATACCAATACTTAGATCCTTGATTTGGATCATCTCTAGGTTTAGCCCATATTTTGCTCTTCAAACCACCAACAAGAAGAACATAGGTTATGTTGTAATTCTCTTTAGCGTATTTTATGAAATATTTTATCTTCTCAGGTTTGTCTCTTCCTGGAAACTCTCTGTATATGTCTTCTGTTGTCTTCAGAAAAGTCTTTACACCAACTTTGTTTTTATGTTCAACCAACCTCTGCAGTTCCTTTGCAAAACATGAAGGAGCTATTATGACCATGTCATATTCGTTTTTGGAAGACAACTTTTTGACGTTTTTTGGAATTAGATAGGTTACAGTCACTTTAAATTTATCCGTATAAAGTAATTTTTTGCTTGCAGGAATGTATCGATAGGGATAGAGATATACAGAAAGGTGCTTGACTACAACATTCCTCTCATTCAGTCCACTTCTGACGTAAAACTTGAACCAACTTGATGGATAAGGTTTGTCACTTGTGTAGATATCATGGTCTTTGAAAGATTTTATGTGGATATCAGAATCATATACCAAGGGTAGCATTGGAGCGGCTGGTTCTATATCTTTATCTAAGATCCTTTCTTTTGTTGATCCTACACTTATCTTCACGTTAATATCTCTTGCAGAGAATGGTAATTCTACATGTTTAACTATCATAGGAAGTTTAGGTTTTCCTCCTTCCGCAAGGTAAGAAATTTTTTCTTCATCATATTCGCTTACATCAAGTGATGCGCATTTTCCAGCATTTATTACATTAATTCTTGGCACCTCAACATCGAAATTAACCATTTTTATCTCATATCTAATTTTGTCATTCTGGGTAGCCGTAGCAGTTACACTCATCATTAAAACAAGCATCACAACTATCGAAAACCCTCTCTTCACTTTATCACCAAATCTTTAAATGTTTAAAGATTTATAAAATTGATGTATTTTATCAGGAATTGCTTAGTAAGATATAACTTTTTTACAAACGACCGAAAGGTATTTAGGGCATTGCATTTAGATAATCAAATACATCTACATCTTGTCGGTATGAAACTACATAATGTCGGCATTACTGGGCAAAGAGTAGGTGTCATACAGCCAGTGGGTGCTGTATATGGTTTATAGAAGAAACGATAGTTGATATTTTCAGACCCTGATAATTTAATCCATCTAATCTTCCATATTAATGACGAGAGTATCAAAACCCTCGACTTCAAATAAGAGAATTTTATATCCTCTTTGTGAAACAACGATTTTCCAGATTTTAATCTAATAGTAAAGAGAGGACTTTCCTCAGCTTTATCAGTACTATTGTTGCCAGAGACTATAGGTGTATTTTGAAGTGCTATTGTAATTAAAATCAAGACCATCCCAGCTGCAAGTATGATTCGTTTCACAATTATGGTTATATATAAAGATCTATAAAAATTTTATTATCAACTCTGCTGTGTTGAATAATTCTTAAGTTCCTCCTCTGCATCCAGTATCATGGAGGGGATGGAATGCAGAGGAGGAACTGGAAGGATTATAACGAGAAATTAGTAAGAAGGGGAGAGGTTTATATATCTTTGGATTTCCTTGATAGCTGGGATGATGAGCTTGCAAAAATGAACAAAGGTAAGGTTGGTAAACCTTTTGTCTATCCTCAAACATTCATCTATTTCTCTTCTTTCATCTACATCGCTTTTCTACCATATCGACAGATAGAGGGATTCTTCAGAAAACTTTCAGAGTTTATACCTAAATTAAAATCTGCAGATTACTCTACCCTCTGTAAAAGGTTGAAGAAATTGGACGTTAATCTTCCAGAAAATCTCGGGAAAGAGCAAAAGAAGAGGGATTTCAAAAAGGTACATATTCTCGTCGATTTGCTATCCAAGAAAATAATCTACTGTTTGTTAACAAAAGGAACATCATCAGATTCAAAACAACTCAAAAAGATGCTAAGGGGATGCAAAGGATGGACCAAGATAGAGATCATTTTGGGTGATACAGGCTATGATACAAGGGAATGCTTTGATGAAATCGATGAGTTTGGTGCGATTCCCGTAATAAAGGTAAGGAAAAATTCCTCCTCTTTATCAAGAGGTTCCCCAGTTAGGAGGAAAGCTGTTATTGCCCAAAAGCGTGACAATGAAAAATGGAGGAGAGAAGTTCATTATACTATGGAGATGCGTGGTTGAAAGCATATTTTCAGGGGGTAAAACGCAGATTTGGAGAATACCTCTTTAGTGTTAAAGAGGTATTTAGGAGAGTTGAGGTATGGTTGAGAACATACTCTGGAATGTACTGATATATCTGAGGAGAGAATATATTACACAAAGTATATCAACTCGATAAACTATTGTTATCAGAGTCAAAACTAATTTTTCCTAGAAAATACAGCGGAGAGTGGAGAGGGAAAGAGCTGCTGTGTATTGATAAAAAATAAATTGGAAAAGAGTATGGAATAGATATTTCCCATATCCGAGGTAAACCGATATTAGTGAAATGATGCCACTATATAAATAATTAGAATAATGCAAGCAATCGAGAAAGATAGATACAACTCCAGAAATAAAATATTTAGATAATGGATATAGAATTTTTTTATATAATCATGGCTAGAACTTAAACTGTCATATCTCAAGGAACCCAAAATGGAAATTTTGTGAGCGATGCAGGATGCTTGGTCGTCAAATCTTTACCGCATGTTCAGAATGTTCAGTCAGCAGACCATGTAACATGATTGTAACGCGGATGTCCGTATGCACGAATCACTTTCGTACACATGATAAGTATATAAAAAATCAATAACAGTTATATGTGCTAAAGAGATTTATAATTTCAAAATGGATATCGAGAAATTGTATCATGCGATTAATATTGCAATACTGTTTGTTGTGATATCAATCGCAGGCAATATGGTAGGTTTTTTAGGCAAACCATTATCTTCCTTTTATATTTCTATTTCTGTACTTACTCTATCTTTTTTGAATCTATATAGGGATCGAAAAAATACAAAATTTCCTAAATCCTATAAAGAAACCAAATTAATCACAGGATACCTTTTGATTATACTTTCTCTAATTCTAGCATTTAGCTACAATTTTAATCATCTTTACCCTGTCATATCTATCCCTATTCTATTCATAGGTCTAGACATTATTGGAAAAACAAAAGTAGAAACTGATGTAATGGTGGTATCTTCAACTCTATGTATACTTCTTCTAATTCTTTTAGACACAAATTCAATAGCTTGGTTTATAGTAAATGATTTTTCCAAAAACATATCAATCTCGGTCACATCACTTACAGGTAGATACTATATCCTTGGATATTCATCAAGCGGATTCTTTATGTTTATCCTTTCGCTTTCAATCGCTCTTGTAATAATACTATTCTCAAAAAGATTAAAGCAATTCTTCATTTACCCACTTTTGCTACTTCTGATCTGGATCACATATATACTTACCTTGGGTGTAATAAATTTCGATACAAACGGTGATACTGTTAGATTCTTACCAATTCTATGCTTAGCCTTCGCATCTATCTTAGCATTTCAGATTTATAAGAGTGAATTGAGAAAACAAAAGAAAAAAAGACCAAAATTCATCATTAATTTCATCATCTTCTTATTAATATCAACTTCGGTACTCATGCTCATTATTTCACCATGTCAAATTAAACCAACTAAAAGAGAAAGAATACTCTTTTATGGGGAAAATATGCTGGGGACATGGGATACCCCAGAATATGGAAAGTATGGTAGGCTTGCACCTGGTATGTTTGGTCTGCTGCCTTACTATCTGAAAATTTATGGCTATAACTGCACAATTTTTACAAAAAATATCACGAAATTTGTAGAAAGAAATCAACCAACATATGAAAATCTAACCAGATATGTCAACCTGACAGAATTTGTAAATTTTATAGAGGATGAAAGAGTAACAGAGGATATTCTTAAAAAATTCGATGTTTTTGTTGTAATAAACCTTAATACCACATTCTCAAACGAGGAAAAAAAAGCGATATGGAAATTTGTTGAGGATGGTGGATCTCTTCTTGTTTTAGGAGATCACACTGGCATGGATAATCTCATGACATCTTTGAATAATCTCCTTGAGGGTAAGGGTATAGCCTTTAGATTCGATTCAGCCTTACCTTTAGATCCAGCAAATAGCTGGTTGACCTGTTACAATAAGATGAATAATCCAGTAAATTTCGGAATATCAAATGAGGAAATAGAAATAAGCATAGGTGCATCCTTGAACATAACTCCTCCAGCATTCCCAGTAATAGTTGGTGATTTTGCATTTTCAGATTACGGTGATGTTACAAATGTCGAAAATGCATATTTAGGAGATTACAAGTATGGTAAAGGAGAATTGCTTGGAAATGTGGTATTGGTTGCAGGACGATATTATGGTAAGGGGAGAGTTCTAGTTTTTGGTGACACAACAACATTTCAAAATCCGTCTCTTTCCCTATCACATAGATTTGTATCAAGAATTTTTAGTTGGCTAGCGAATGGCAATAGTTGGGAGATAGATGTTGCAAAGCAGGTATTATCCTTTGTATTACTCATCTTTGCCGCAATTTTACTCTCTAAGAATCAGGATTTCAAATTACTCCCATTTGCATTGTTACTTGCTATAATCCTCTCTATCTTCATTAATTCTCAGCTGATAAAAGATGCTGAGCCTGAAGGTCCTTTGATGTATATAGATACAACGCATGTCAATGGATTCTCGATCTCTCCTTTTAATACAAAATCTCTAACTGGAACAATAATAAACTTTGCAAGAAACGGTTACCTGCCTTTGATTTCAGAAGATTTTAGTTACAGCAGAATTAACAAATCATCGATACTTCTAATTGTTGCTCCAAATGAACCATTTTCTGATGAAGAAGTCAAAGATATGATGAGATTCATGGAAAGCGGTGGATTGATCATACTTAGTTCTGGATATCAATGTAGAGATTGTGTAATACCTCTGTTAAATAAGTTTAAATTAGATATAGACAACATTCCTTTAGGTCCAGCCCCTTACGTTGAGGAAAATCCAGAGGAGCACCAGATGGAGCCAAAATTTGTCGATGCCTGGCCGATATTGGTAATGAACAAAACAGCTGTATCATACTACGATCTTTACATCGAAAACCAGACATATACTCTAGCAGTTTTTATAAAGCATGGAAAAGGAGGGCTAATACTAATAGCGGATAACGAATTCTTCTTAGACAAAAATATAGAATCGATAAACTCGATTTGGCCTGGAAATATCCAGTTTATTAAAAATATGATCGATGATGTTAGGGAGAGAGGTGTTTTAAGATGAAAAAATCTCTTCTCTGGTTAGCTGCGATATTAATTTCATTTTCTCCACTTTATTTATTATATGTAAATGAACCCCCAAATGTAGAGATTGGGCTTTTTACGGTATTTGTGGCGACATTTCTTCTTATATTTTCCGATTATAGATTCGAAATGGGTAGTAAAACATCAATTTTCCTTCTAATTCCTTCACTCATCGTAGTTTTCCTACTCGACTTTCCCTTCAACATAGGCTTTATAATGCTATCAATAGCTATCATTCTAAATATAGCGTTATCTTATGTTGGTATACTTGAGAAAATACAGAAACTAGTCAGTGGCATTTTTCTCAGCGGCATTTTACTACTAATCGTGTATGCCTTTTATCCGCTATATTCTGTGATATTCTCTCGCTACCATAGAGTCGACATTTTGAATAATCTCTTTTCTGGATTGCTTCATCTTTTCGGAATCCAATCAAGCGTTAATAATAATCTAATTTACATCCAAACGTATAACCAAACCTTCCCCTTTACAGTGACATGGGAGAAATTATGCATCCTCATCTGGTTAAATCTTTTCTTAATATTTTTATTCATCTCCTTTCTATCGTTCAACAAAAAGAGATTTCTCAGAAATCTTGGGATATTCATCCTGATAGCTTTGTTTTACTCAGTATTCAGACTTCTCCTCACTACGATAATTTACTCCCAAAACTCCAAACTAAGTACATTCTGGGATACAAACCTAGCCCTTTTAACCTTTATACCTCTCTTCATCCCCCTTTCTTTACTTATAAAAACTAATGAGGTAAAAATCGATATGTCTTTCGGAAAGATCAATAAAAAAACATCTGTAACCATGTTGACACTCTTCCTATCGATATTCTTCCTAATAGGATCAATAGCTTTTGAAGATCCTGGAATAAGGAAATCTGGAAAAATTCTCATAGATGAGGTTCATAGCGATTGGGAGGATACAACAAGAGAGATGGATAAAGAATGGTATGGTATGCTGTCAACCTACAATTACTACTGTTGGGCCAAGTGGTTGGATGTTTACTATGATGTTGATATAAACACCAACAGAAGCTTGACTTATGACTTGCTGAAGAATTACGATATTTTAATAATAAAATGCCCTACTAGTCTATTTTCAGATAAAGAAATTGATGCCATTCTTAGATTTGTGAAGGAGGGCGGCGGACTCTATCTTATAGGTGATCACACCAACGTATTTGGAATGAATTTTTACTTAAATCAAATCTCGAAAAAATTAGGAATAGAATTTAAGACGGACGCAACATATGAGCTGAACACAGGATCATTATCTGTATATAAACCCCCTTCTTTATTTGCACATCCGATTGTTAAAAATATTAATAAATTCGAATTTCAAACATCTTGCTCATTAAATGCACCTCTGTTTTCAGAGAACGTCATAATAGGCTATGGTTTACTTGGTGAGCCTGGGACCTATTCAACAGAAAATTTCTTTAGAGAACCACTCTCTTCACCAGATGTAGAATATGGGTTACTTCTCCAGACAGTAGCTCTCCAGTATGGTAAAGGAAGAGTGGTTGCGTTTACAGATAGTACATGTTTTTCTAACTTCTGCGTATTTATGGATGGATACAGAGAATTTAACCTTGGAGTTATAGAATATCTCAATAGGATAAACGCCTACAACTACGTCAACACCCTGTTTGTGATAGCTTTTATCATTCTCCTTATAGTCTCGATAATCTTTATCAAGGAGGAAAAAGTGGGGAAAATAGTATCTATCTTCTTTTTCTCTACATCGATCGCGTTTGCAACATCGGCACCCCTTTTTGATTACATTAACTCAATTAACTACGAGCTGCCAAGCATAGAAGAGCACCCAATGGTATGTTTTGATATGGAACATTCAGGAATAGAAATATCTCCATATGCCCATATGGAACTCCACGATCCTGCGGATGTGTATAACACATTCTTTGTATGGACTCAAAGAGTTGGATGGATGCCCTCGGTGGAGAAAACGATAGAGAAATCTATTGAAAAGGGAGATGCTATAATTATCATAAATCCAAACAAATCATTCAGCGATGGAGAAATTGAAAAGATTAGAAAATATGTCGAGGAAGGAGGAAGATTATTAGTTTTAGACTCCATAAGAAATAAGGATTCCACTGCAAATCAAATTTTAAATACATTTAACATGGAGTTATCCACGGAAACATCGAACTTATCTCTGAGATGTGATAACTCTAGTATAGGGAATATCACGATTCCATATCTCTCAATCATCGGTGGGGACGTTAATTTTTCCTTCAATAACAACACCTATATTTCTATTAAGGAGTTTGGAGAAGGAAAAATCGTGGCAATAGTTGATTCCTATACGTTTAGCGATGAGGTTATGGGGGATGTCTTTACTGAGCCAGATGAGAAACTCAGAGCAATATATGATGTAGAATATTACATACTCGAAGCTTCTAATTAATTATAACTAAAAGTGAATGCTGTAAGAATGAGTCTTTGATCTTAGTAGATAGAGGACCCTGGTATAAATGAGCTCTATAGAGATTGGGATTGAGATACGTTCGTCAAACCCTTGGAGAAAGGAGTGTTATAGAACAATGGTGTAGTCTGTTCAAAGCTAGAGTAAAACGATTCTGGAAAAGATTTCCATATCACAGCTTACTGGATAGTATTAAAACTTGGACAATAGTGTGGTGTGCCATCTATAATCTATGCTGGAGGTGGGAAAGTTGACAGTGTCAGCAAAAGTGAGATAAAATTTTATATATGAGAGAATATATACTCTTATTGATGGTTAAAAGGAGAGTTGGCATAGTCGTATTATCAATTCTTCTGGTGATATTATCCTACCATACTTTGATAACTCCAGTCAGTACAACGAGAGCCATTTTACATAAAGGTAACCAACCACATCCGCTTTTCAAAATAAGAGCATACACTGCTGCAGAAAAAAATCTCCCAGAAATAGATGCAAAATATCTAAATAAGATCTCTATCATTTCGTCGTTAATATGGCTAAGCCATCAGAAGTTCACTCACAATCAAAAACATGCTACATTAGTACCACCTACGTGTAACTGTAAAACAGGTCCTATAAGTTGCTTCTGCTGTATTCTCGGCACAACTTTAGCCTGCTTCCGCCATACGGTTTGGTGCAACATGTAGAAACAATGTCAGACAAACAGAAGAGTCACATTGTCCCAAACAGAATTCCCATATTTATCGTATGCCTTCGCCTCTATTCTATGTTCCCCCTTTAAATTCTTTTTAATTTTCCACTCGAACGGAGCAGAGGTAGCTGTATGCTCTAAGTTGCCATCAAGATAAAATTCCACCTTTTTACCCCCCTCTACGTATGCTACTACTGTTATATCTCCAATAATAACCGTCTTACCGATTCTCGCTAAAATCCTTTCTAAAAGTTTCCCTGTTTTGATCTCTTTGTCATTTACATACAGCCTGTAAATCATTTTGCCTTGAGGTTTTGTTATAAAGACCATCAATTCGTTACATGGAGGAAGATCCTCATCTGGAACTTTTGCTAGCCATGCCACAACTCTTCTGTGAATCCACCAATTTTTACTCATGTTCAATGTTGTACCATTATACCAAGCGTATACTATTCTTGGAATGCCCAGGGTATTTCTTCCAAAGAACTCTTTTATGGTCCCATTTACCATTACAGGAATCTCAGGATGGGATGAAAGCAGAACAATTCTCCCACTATTGTTATATGTTGTTGCGATACCTGCAAATTGCCCTTTGATATCAGTCTTTATCACCCTATCCTTTATCCATCCTATCAAAGCTTTCTTCCAGAAATGTATAGGTTTAGTTTCCATTAGCTCCTCATTGTATATCAGAAGAGGTGTAATTTTACCTAATCTAGAGTCATTAGAATCTGCTATATACATTCCCGCGCCGCCGCCGTAAGAGATGTTAAATACATCCTTCTCAAAAGGTAGAAAAATTGGATTGTTAACTTCTCTATTTATTCTAACTTCTATTGGTATTTGACCGAATCTTGGACTTACCCACTCAGACTCTTTCAACAAATATTGCAACTCCCCATCAAAGTCATCATTTAGATATATGTTAGCTATTCTGAGCACGCCTTTGTTCACCTCTTTTTCGAACCAATTATCGGGATTCTCATAACCCTGAGATGCCAAGAATGCTCCTGCACACACGCCATAAAAACCTTTTCCATCTGATAGGAATCTTTTAATAGCTTTCCTAAAATTTGGATTTTTCCCATCTTTGAGATATGATCTGTAGTTTGCTCCAGCGATAAAGACATCGTAATCCTTTAAAATGGAATAAAAGCCCTTAGATCTTACTTCTTCATAACTCAACTCGTGCACCTCGAATCTGTATGACTTGTTATGAATTCTCCAAGCATAATTTAGAGACAGTTTGAGAGATTCATCCGAACCCGTTCCTTTAGGGTAAATAGCAACCTTTATTATTCTCTCATTGAGATTTCCTGTGGAACTATGGACTATCAGTGTGGAGAAGACGAAAGAGACGGCAATCAATAGAGATATTATCCTGATCCACATATCACTAATAATTTCTACTTGATTAAATATATATTTTATCATACAATTACTTTCACAAGAGTTAAAACAAAAGATTTTTATATAATAAAAACCAATATAAATTTGGTGATCTAATGAATGTAAGACTTGCAGTAACTGGGATGGTGATGATTTCCCTGATAATCTTTGCAGGTCTAGGAGTAGCAATGACCAAATCCAAAACAGAAGAAAAAGTTTCACCATTATATAAGATCAGAACACTTCAGTCAATAAAAGAAAAAGTCAGCACACTGAAAGCATCCTACTTAAGTAACAGAATCTTTGTTTGGTCACTGCTGAAATATTTACTTGAAAGATATAAGGAAAACCATCAAGAATTTTCTACCGTGTGTTCCATATGTAAGACAAGAGGCTGCAGACTATCCCTACCACTGGATGATGGGAGAGAGGATCTATCAACGAGAGAATATTTCTGTAAAACATATGTAAAGTGCAAACCGCCAGTAGGCTTGCAGAACCATCAGATGATTTCTAGAGTAATAGCACCTTCATACTGCATAAAGTGCCTATAATTTAATCAGGAGCAATTTCCTTACCTCTTTTGATCATCTCTTCAATTTGTGAATCATTTTATAAAATCAAATAGAAATTTTTATAGTACCAAAAACAAATATCAAACTGGTGAGAACAATGGATATGAAGTCTATAATTCTTGTGTCTATAATAATGGTATCCTTTCTATTTGCCAGCCTAGCAAATGCCTTCTCAACAGAACGCACAGAGAAGAAAGTCTCACCCCTATTCAAAATCAGAACCCTACAATCTATAGAGGATAAGACTATCAATCTAAAGGTAGACCACCTAAAGGAAAGGATTTTCATTTGGTCACTACTGAAGTTCCTAATCGAGAACAGAGGAGAAGGGCGAATTTTAGAAGGATTCACTGTTACTTGGATATGCACATACAACTGTAAATCTGTATATACTCCTGTATGTCCAGGAATAACAAGGCATTCACAAATTCAACAACCTCTCATTTCCAGGGTTGCGACGACCCCATCATACTGTATAAAGTGTCCATCTTGACAGAATTAAAACCTCTATTACCAGTCGCAATCTTTTAGATTAGAGAATCCATAAATGAATGGTGTACGAACCAGAGAACAATCCAAAATATACCTTTATGGAAAAGAACCCTTCCTTTTATAGTAGATACTTGAACATAGATAACAGTGAGGCATTCTTCAATTACATGCTAAAACCGATAAAACCCTCTGTGAGAATAAATACTCTGAAAGCAGATATGGATGAGGTTGTCGAGAGACTAAGTGAAGATTTTGAACTTGATAATATAAAATGGTGCAAAGAAGGATTTTACATAAATACAAACAATTTTGGAGGCATAATCGAGCATAGACTCGGCATAATATTCCCTCAAGAAGCAGCATCCATGATTCCAGCAAATTTAATGGAGCTAAGATCAAAGATGAAGGTTTTAGATTTATGTGCTGCGCCAGGCGCAAAGACTACGCAGATAGCTCAGTACATGGAAAATGAGGGATGTGTAATAGCAAACGATCCAAATGCAAGAAGGATAAATATACTCATATCCAATCTCCAGAGATGCGGAGTTTTGATAACTAGGGTGACAAAGAAAGATGGTAGATACTTTTCCAGATATGAGGAAAGATTCGATGCAGTTCTTGTCGATGCCCCTTGTAGCAATGTTGGAATGATAAGAAAGAACTTCAAGTATCTGAAGTTTTGGAGAGAGAAGGAAATAGGATATCTATCGAATTTGCAAAAATCTTTGATCTTGGCTGGATACAGGGCTTTGAAACCTGGAGGAATCTTGATCTATTCAACCTGCACTCTGGATCCGTTGGAAAACGAAGAAGTCGTAAATCACTTGTTGGTGAATACTGATGCTGATATAGAGAGTATAGATCTCCCTATCAACAGAAGAGAACCTTTTCTCAAGTTTGAAGATAAAATTTATACGAGTGAGGTTAAAAGATGTTTGAGAATACATCCGCAGGATAATGATACAGAAGGCTTCTTTGTTGCAAAGATAAGAAAACCCTAGGTGATAAGATGAGCGAAACAAAGGAGAAGATAATGAAGTATCTAAGGGAGCAGTATGGTGTCGAAAATATAGACTTTGAAATTAAGGAAAAGGAGAATAAAAAGCTCTATGCCTTTAAGAAATGCGAGGATATAGATATTGAAGAGCATAGGCATTTCAATGGTTTGTACTTCGGTAGACTCTGTAAAGATGGGTTAAGATTGTCTATAGAAGGTTCTTTCCTTATAGGAAGAATAGCGAAATATGGTGTAATTGATCTAAATAGAGAGGAAGCAGAGAGATGGTTATCTGGTGAAAATCTAAAAAGGAAGGAAAAAGGATACGTTATATTGAGATGGAGATCTTATTATCTGGGTTGTGGAAAAGGAGATGGAAAGATGATTAAGAATTTTGTACCAAAAGAGAGGAGGTTGACCCATGGAGATAAAAGAGTTTCAAAGAAAGATGCATGAGATTTATGGGGAAAGAGACAAAAAGAGAGGAATAGAGAAGACATACATGTGGGTAATAGAGGAAATAGGAGAGCTTGCTAGAGCGATAAGGAAATCGAATAGAGGAGAAATCGAGAACGAGTTTGCAGATGTCGTAGCCTGGATATTTTCTCTTGCAAATCTCCTTGAAATAGATATCGAGGATACACTCAAGAAATACGCTGCTGTCTGTCCAAAATGCAAGAAAAACCCATGCGGATGTGAGGAGGGTTGGAAGAGTTAACTTTCCAATCTAGCTACACACACTATTTTGTCACCTTCTTTCAATCTCATTATCCTCACGCCAGCCGTATTTCTTCCCTGCCTCCTAATATCTTTTACTCTCATCCTTGATATCATTCCAGTCCTACTCAGGACCATTATTTCATCTTCTTCTTCGACAGATTTGGCAAATACAACTCTTCCATTCCTTTCATTCGTTATTATCGTCCTTACACCTTTGCTGCCTCTATGTGTTTTTCTGTAATCTTTTAATGCTGTTCTCTTCCCAAAGCCATTCTCTGTTATCGTTAGTATATCTTTATCATCTCTCGTTACATCTAAAGAGACAACCTCATCTCCTTCACTTAATCTTATACCTATAACTCCCATCGCATTTCTACCCATAGGTCTTATCTCTTTTTCACTGAACCAGCTGGCTTGACCGTTTTTGCTGGCTATGAAAACATCATCACTCCCGCTTGATAGAATTACATCGACCAATTCATCCTCTCTAAGATCTATTGCTATTATACCATTCGATCTGATGTTTTTGAACAAATCAACCTTACATCTTTTTACTATCCCCTCCTTAGTCGCAAATATCAGGTATCCTTCTTTTTCAAAGGATCTGAGAGGTATGGCTGTTATAACTTTCTCATCTTGATCAAGTTTCGGGAGGAGATTGATTATGGCTTTGCCCTTTGCTCTTCTCCCCCCTTCTGGAATTTCATAGCATTTTAGTCTGTACACTTTACCAAGATTTGTGAAAAATAGAATATAGTCATGGGTTGATGCCACAAACGATAGTTTAAGAAAGTCATCTTCCTTGGTTTCCATGCCTATTAGACCTACACCTCCCCTCCTCTGTGTCCTATACGCATCTATGGGCATCCTCTTGATGTAACCTTGATGAGTAAATGTTACTATGACATCTTCTTCCTGAATAAGATCTTCTATCTTGAGTTCGCCTTCTTCCTCAACGATTTCTGTCCTTCTTTCATCTCCAAATTTTTCTTTAATCTCTATGAGTTCTCTCTTTATCTCTTCGAGTATGTTTTTCTTATCACTCAAAAGCCAGTTCAATCTCTCAATCTCTTCCTTTGTACATTTATACTCTTCTTCTACATTCCTTCTTTCCATTCCTGTTAATCTTTGCAATCTCATATCGAGGATAGCCTTTGCCTGAATCTCAGATAAGGAAAATCTTTTCATTAGATTGTTTCTAGCTTCGTCTACACTTTCGCTCTTCTTTATTATGTCTATAACCTCATCTATGTTATCCAAAGCTATGAGGAAACCTTCAAGGATATGCAATCTCTCTTTAGCTTTTCTTAACAGGTATTTTGCTTTTCTTGTTATAACATCTACCCTATGTCTTACAAATGCCTGAATCATCTCTTTCAGGGAGAGAATTCTGGGTTCTCCATCGACTATTGCTAGATTCAGTATTCCAAAAGTTACTTGAAGCTGTGTATGCTGAAATAGCTGATTTAAGATAATATCTGGTATGACATCCCTTCTTAGCTCTATAACGACTCTTAACCCTTCTCTATCACTCTCATCTCTTAGATCAGTTATCCCGTCTATCTTTCCATTTTTAACAAGATCGGCTATATGTTTCAGAAGATCAGATTTGTTAACCTGATAAGGTATCTCTGTTATGACTATCCTTTTCCTCTCTTCTCCCTCTATACTAACCTTTCCTCTAACTCTTATAAGCCCTCTTCCTGTTTCATATGCTTGCTTTATTCCGCTCTTACCACATATTACTCCACCAGTTGGGAAATCGGGTCCCCTTATTATCTTCATGAGCTCATCTGTTTTTATCCTTGGATTATCAATAACAGCTATTATACCATCAACTATCTCACTCAGGTTGTGGGGAGGTATATTTGTAGCCATTCCTACAGCTATACCAGATGAACCATTCACCAGAAGATTTGGAAATTTTGCAGGTAAAACCTCGGGTTCTTTCAAGGTTCCATCAAAATTATCTCTCCAATCAACCGTATCCTTATCTATATCTTCTATCATCATCTCTGCAATCTCGTTTAATCTCACTTCTGTGTATCTCATCGCCGCAGGAGCGTCGCCATCAACACTTCCAAAGTTACCCTGTCCATCTATCAGAGGATATCTGAGAGAAAAATCCTGAGCCATTCTTACTAAAGCGTCATAAACAGCTTGATCTCCATGAGGATGATACTTTCCAAGAACTTCTCCAACAACTCTTGCGGATTTTTTAAAAGGTTTATCGTGATGTAGCCCCATTTCACTCATTGCATAGAGAATTCTTCTATGTACAGGCTTAAGACCGTCTCTGACATCTGGTAAGGCTCTACTCATTATGACACTCATTGAGTAATCGATAAAGCACCTCTTCATCTCGTTCTCTATTGTTCTAACGATGACATCTCCTATATTTTCCATAAGATCACCTAAATATCAAGATTGACAACCTCCTTTGCATGTTCTTTGATGAACTCTCTTCTCGGCTCAACCTTTTCTCCCATCAAGATAGTGAAAAGTTCATCAGCCTTTATTGCATCCTCTATTGTAACCTTTATTATCTTCCTTCTACTTGGATCCATTGTCGTCTCCCATAACTGCTCTGGATTCATCTCTCCCAGACCTTTGTATCTCTGTATAGTTACACCTTTTTCTCCCAATAATTTCAATTTTTCCTCCTTTTCCTTTTCAGAGTATGCATACTCAACTCTCTTACCCTTACTCAACTTATACAGCGGAGGTTGAGCTATATACAAATAGCCAGCCTCTATGAGCTCCCTCATGTATCTGAAGAAGAAAGTCAATAAGAGAATCCTTATGTGAGCACCATCAACATCTGCATCAGTCATCAATATTATTCTGTGATACCTCGCATTCGATATATCAAAATCATCACCTATTCCAGTCCCTATCGCTGATATCAATGCTAGTATTTCCTCGTTCTTTAACATCTTGTCCATCCTTGCCTTTTCAACATTGAGTATTTTTCCTCTAAGAGGAAGGATTGCTTGAAATCTCTTATCTCTGGCCTGTTTCGCTGATCCTCCAGCAGAGTCTCCTTCTACTATGAAGAGTTCAGATATGCTAGGATCTTCCGATGTGCAATCAGCCAACTTGCCTGGAAGAGAAGAGCTTTCCAATAAGCTTTTTCTCCTAGTTATTTCTCGTGCTCTCCTTGCGGCTTCCCTAGCTCTATTGGCTAGAATCGCTTTCTCTATAATCTTTTTGGCTATACTTGGATTCTCTTCAAAGAACTCAGACAGCTTTTCATAAGTTATACTTTCAACGATACCTCTTACCTCAGAATTTCCTAGTTTTGTTTTTGTTTGTCCCTCAAACTGTGGATTTGGAACTTTACATGATATTACAGCTGTTAATCCTTCTCTGACATCCTCTCCTGTCAAGGAGAAATCTTCCTTTTCAAATAGTTTATTTTTCCTTCCATAATCGTTTACAACTCTGGTTAAGGCTCCTTTAAATCCAGAGAGATGCGTTCCTCCTTCATGCGTATTTATGTTATTTACAAAGGTGAATATATTCTCTGTAAATCCATCTGTATGTTGAATAGCTATCTCTACCTCAACATTGTCTCTTTTAGCTTTTATGAGAATCGGTTCATCGTAGAGAACTTTCTTGTTCCTATTTATATGCTTTACAAATTCTGCAAGCCCACCATCAAACTTGAAAACATCCATCTTTCCCGATCTATGGTCTATAAGTTCAATCTTTATGCCTGCATTAAGAAAAGCCAACTCCTTCAATCTAGCAGAAATCGTATCATAATCAAAATCAATTGTCTCGAAAATCTCATCATCTGGGAGAAATGTTACAGTTGTTCCTCTCTCATTAGTTTCTCTCAATACCTTAAGGGGCGTAACAGGTTTCCCTCTTTCATATCTCTGATAGAATTCCTTTCCCTCTCTTCTAACTCTAACTTCGAGCCACTTTGATAGAGCATTAACAACAGATACACCTACTCCATGTAATCCTCCAGACACCTTATAGACTCTCTTGTCAAATTTCCCTCCAGCATGGAGAGTTGTCATTACTAGTTCTACGCCTGACTTCTTGTATTTCTTATGGATAGAGACGGGTATACCTCTACCATTGTCCTCTACAGTTACAGATCCATCTTTGTTTATTGTAACTATTATGTGATCGCAATATCCTGCAAGTGCTTCGTCTATGGAATTATCGACAACCTCATAGATAAGATGATGCAGTCCTCTCTCATCTGTACTACCTATGTACATTGCTGGATTCTTTCTCACAGCTTCTAGACCTTCAAGTACTTGAATAGCGTCAACATCGTATATATCTGAGGAGCAGTCTTTGCTTTTTTCCATACCCTTCACAGACCTAAGAAACTACACCTTTACATCCCATCGGGAGATAAAACCCATATAAGGTATTTACTAATAAATGTTCTCCTTATATAGTATCTAGCTAGAAAGATTAAAGATTGCAGAAACCTTTTTGATTTTAGGTATACGGATGTTGATAAACGCAGATCTCCACATACACTCCAGATTCTCCGGAGCAACAAGCAGCTCGATGACAATAAAAAGACTAGCAGAGTCAGCTCCCAAAAAGGGGATAGATGTTCTTGCTACTGGAGACTGCTTGCATAGGGAATGGCAAAAAGAAATCAGAGAGTGCAAAAAGATAGATGATGGAACATTTGAGATGGGAAAGACAAGATTCATATTAAGCACAGAGGTTGAGGATAAAAACAGGGTGCATCACCTCCTTTATTTTCCATCATTTTCCCAAGTTGAAGAATTTAGGAAGAGAATAGAAAAGTTTTCCAACAATTTAGATGCGGATGGTAGACCAAAGTTAAAAATCGATGGAGAAGAGATTGCACAGATAGCAAAAGATCTGGATGTACTGATAGGGCCAGCACATGCTTTCACTCCATGGACAGCGATATACGCTTATCATAACTCCTTGAAAGATTGCTATAGAGACCTTTCAGAATATGTTTCTTTCCTAGAACTAGGATTGAGTGCAGATTCAGACTATGCTGACAGGATATCTGAACTTCATAGACTGACGTTTCTGACAAATTCAGATTCTCATAGTCCACATCCAGTGAGATTGGCTAGAGAATTCAATAGGATGGAGGTTAGCGATGTGACATTCGACGAGATAAGAAAAGCCATACTGAGATTGGGAGGAAATAAGGTGATTCTCAACGTTGGCCTTCCTCCTCAGGAAGGAAAATACAATGAAACAGCCTGCATAAAGTGTTACAGACATTACACATTAGAAGAAGCAATAAGTAGGAGATGGAAGTGCGTATGCGGGGGAAGGATAAAGAAAGGGGTAAAGGACAGGGTTAGAGAACTAGCAGATCTAGATGAGCCTAAACATCCAAATCATAGACCACCTTATCTCCATATAATTCCTCTTTCTGAGATCATAGCAAAGGCCATAGGACAAAGTAGTGTATTTACAAAAAAGGTTAGTGATATATGGGAGAGTCTTGTATCGGAGTTTGGTAGCGAAGTAAGAATACTCGTAGATGCTGATATAAGGGAGATAGCAAAATATAGTAATCTTGCGGTTGCAGAGGCTATAAAGCTATTTAGAGAAGGAAAAGTGAAGATAATTCCCGGTGGCGGCGGCAGGTATGGTGTAATAGAACTCTCTCCTTCAGATTCAGACCCTATAACTTTTAATCAGCAGAAAAGTTTACTTGACTTCTAAGATGAGGATATCGAAATTGAGAGAGGAGGACTTCAGGAAAAGGCTCGGAGAAATCATAGATGTGTATCTCGACGGATATGCAGATGTGAAAGAGTATGCTTACCATAAAAGAAGAGATGTAAAGAATTATGTTAAATGGCTTTATAGATGCGATCCAGATGCATTTATTGTTGCCTTTGAAGAGGACAGCATTATAGGATTCGTAGCCGGAGCTAAAAACTGGTGGGATAGAGTTTATGGAGATATAGGAGAGATTCATGAGTTAGTCGTCAAAAGAGATTCTCGAGGTAAGGGTGTAGGAAAGAAAATCCTCGAAGAGGAGATAAGACTCCTGGAAGAGAAAAACAAAATCATCGGGTTGTGGGTTGGGGAGAAGAATTACAGAGCTATAAAATTCTACGAAAGGTTTGGATTTGAAACAGTTGGAAAGGTGGGTGTATGGCTGAGAATGATAAGAAAAAGTTAGAAGAGATTTTAAAGAAACTGATATCGATAAAAAGCAAGACCGGAGAAGAAAATAAGATAATAGATTTCCTAGAGGATTACCTAACAGATATAGGATTAGAAGTTGAAAGAGAACGTATAGATCACAGGGAGAACATCTTCGCTTACCGAGGAAAGCCAAAATATCTCATAGCCACTCATGTCGATACAGTACCAGCATGGGGATTCAGGAAAGCTTTTTCTCCTAAAACACTCAAAGGAAAAGTTTATGGTAGAGGAGCTGTAGATACAAAGGGGCAGATATCACCTTTACTTCTAGCCTTAGAAAAGACAAAGGAATCATGCGCGATAGCCTTTTTTGTTGATGAGGAGAAAGATGCTAAAGGCTCAGAGAAATTTAATCCAAAATTCAAATTTGATGGAGCTTTGATTCTAGAACCAACAAATTTCAAGATATCTACCATGCAAGCCGGAAGCATAGAGATTTATTTAGAGGTTAGAGGAACAAGCTCGCATGGTGCTGTACCAAGGAAAGGAAGGAGTGCTATAGATAATTTCATAGAAATCTATAGGAAATTGAAATGCCTGGATCACATAAAGAACAGACCAAAATTTTTCAGAGATTCTGGAGTAAATCTTGGGTGGATAAGAGGAGGAGTTGACTGTCAGATTGTTCCTAAAGTTTGTAGAGGGGAGATCGATATACCTATCTTTCCAGATGATGATATGGAGAAGATTAAGAGAGAAATCGAGGATATAGTCAAAAGGCATGATGCGAAAATGGAGATAAAGACATTTGATAAACCATTCAAGATTTCAAAGAGCGAAAAGATTGTTAAATTCCTTGAGAAATCAATAAGAGGAATAAAAAGAGTAGAGTATTCTGGTATGCCAGCATGGACTGATGCTGCAAACTTGATAGAGAAAAGCATTCCGTCGGTTGTTTTTGGTGCTGGAGATCTATCTTTAGCTCACACTGAGAGAGAGAACATAAGAATCAAGGATATGGTAGATTTATACATGATATTGAAGAGATTTATAGAACTATCAGAGAAATACTAGTCTTCTATTTCAATCTCCCATTTAATATCTGCAACCTTCCTGAGCATCGCTGAGACAGAGCAATATCTCTCTTGAGATAGTCTGATAGCCTTTTCTATCTTATCTCTGGGTAGATCTTTGCCTTTGAATTTATACTTCAATTCTATCTTTGTAAAAACCTTCGGATGATCCTCTGTTCTATCAGCGTTAATCTCTATTTCAAAAGAATCGTATTTTACCTTCATCTTAGATAGTATTGAAACCACATCCATACCCGTGCATCCACCAAGAGCAATAAGTACAGCTTCCATAGGTTTTACAGCTGCATTAAAACCTCCAAACTTTTCATCTCCATCCATGACCATCCAATGGCTACTATCTGCTTTTCCTACAAATGTTAGACCTTTTACATTTACTATCTTTGCCTTCATGGAGAAACCAAAAGAGAAGCGTAGCTTAAACTTTTTCCAATCAGAACGCCTTCTCAAATTTTATCTTATAATACTCGCACCATCTCTCGAATTCTTTGGAGATATTTTCGTAATACGATTTGTTCTCGAAGAGCCTATACCTGTACACCCTGATCATATCTCTCGGTAAGTTTCTTTGAAGATTTTCCCACACACCTCTCTTTAAATGCAACGTATCAAATATTATGATATTGGCTCCTGCATCTTTGAAGACCTCTACCATATCCTTCACTTCCTCTATCTCGGTAGTTGGATAAAGAGGACCAACGAATACATATGTCTTTATTCCTTCCTTGGACAATCTTCCTATAGCATCTAATCTCTTTTCTATAGGCTTTGCTCTTGGCTCAAGGATTTTTCTTTCATCATCTCTTAGTGTTGGGATCGTCAAGCCAACTTCCACATCCTCTATCCTTTTAATGATATCTATATCTCTCAAGACCAAATCAGACTTAGTTTGTATATCAACTGGAAAATCATACTTACAGATTTGTTCAAGACAAAGTCTAGTTAGCCTGTATTTTTCTTCTAGAGGTTGATAAGGATCAGTAACTGTGGATATACCAATGACGCCTTTTTTCTTCCTTCTCAATTCCTTAGATAAAATGGTTGGTATGTTTCTCCTTATATCAACAAAACTTCCCCATTCTTCTCTAGGAATTGACAAGACATTTGGAACATAACAATAAATACACCCATGCTCGCAGCCTCTGTAAGGATTTAAGCTATAATCTAGATCTGGAAGATCAGATTTTGATAAAGCAGTTCTACAGTACACCTCTCTAACTATCATATCAAAAATCCTCTAATCTCCTCTGCAACATCAAGTCTTTCAAAATCGCGCTATTCTTTATCCATCTTTCAACAGGTATATCCATGAACATCCTAATCTCCTCTAAAACCTCTTTCAGTCTCTCGCATTTCTTATATTCCTTCTTCAGAGCAGACCTTACCGCTTCTCTGACATTCCACACACCTACCGGCAATATGTATCCTGGATGTGCTTCTCTCAGCACAATCACGCCAGCCTGGCGCCTTTCTTCATTCAACTTTTCATTCACAGCCAATCTTGCTGCATAGTAGCAACCACCTATCTCAGCATATGTTTTTCTTCCATTGTAAAACTCATAGCTGTTAAACATAGCGATTCTACTTCCATAAGGATTCCATGTCGTTTTTGGATACCAAGCCTCAATCAATTCATATCTCCAAGATGTAGGGAGAAATATTACCATCCATCTGTTATCAAGCTTCTTAAATTTGTAAACCCTGTACTCGTTTATCAGAGGATAGGTCTTCGTATCCCTCATTAACTCTTCTCCTATGATAGAATCCACTGCCGTTATGCTCCACCTTGTTGGTACAAACCTTCGATATTTTTTCTCGCCAAATGCACCTACGCTGAAAGCCTTTTGAATCTTCGATACCATCACACCATTCTTGTAAAGCTCTAGGACCGCATCTCTTGCTTTGAGATCTACATCATAGAAAGCTTTCTCTAGATGATGATCATACTTTGGATTAGATATATCCAGATATTTTATTGGAGCAGACGGTCCATGAGGCTGAGCATCATCAAAGAAAGTGATCTTACCATAGGGCTTCTTTTCAAATAACACCTCTGTATCCACAGGATTTCTAGATAGAGCCAACTCTCTTGTGAATTCTATGACCCTATCACTTTTATCAACATCATAGACATTTACGATATACTTACCTCTTACAAGTTGAGATCTGAATTTCACGATATCATCTATTGTTACATCTTGCCATAGCTCTGGAATATCTATATAGGATGTATCTCCTGAAAAAGGAGGAACAAGAGGACCTATGGCTACCTTTGGATAACCTATTCTTCCAACAAAGACGCCCGGAGGAGATGATCCCTCTATGAAAATATCATCTATCATGGGTTGAACCTTGCTGTAATGATAGAATCTTACCAAAACAGGGCATCTATCCTTTCCACACAGCATCTTTGTTCCTCTACAAAGTATGCAGAGGTTGAATCTACGCTTATCTGAAACCTTGAATCTCGTCTGATAAGCCCTACTATTATAATCCACTGTGAAAACAAAATTATGCAGAAGTAAAAAATCTTTTCTGGAAATAGTTCATTTTACAGATGTTACAGCACATACTGGTGAAAGGAGACGCTAAACTTTACTAGAGAATAACAAATTTATTCACGCAGACATAGTCGATATCACCCCGATATTCGCACTACACAGACAAGGTTTTAAAAGGTAAGGGGATAATATCAAGGGAAAGAGATGTCAGAGAAATATAGCGGAATATTATCAAGGAAAGAAAAGATAGCCATGCTAATTGGACTATTTATTACTGTAATTTCTGTAGGAATTCAGATCTTAATATATACCTTTTCACACAACAATCAAACTCTTACAACTGAAGGTACTGTACTCTTTATTACATCATATATAGGCATAGTAGTTGGATTTTTGATGGTTGTTAAAATAGTTGTAGGAAAACACCTCAATAGACTATCCTACATTGTGACATCTTTCATGGTGGGTTGTTTTATAGGAGGATTAAGTGTTCTTATAGTGGCAGGATGGTCTAGACCATGGGTCATATACGGAGCATATCTCTATACCATATTGATATATGCACCGGCTATTCTCGTTACTCTCTCTGTAGTATCTGTTGCTACGTTGAAATTTTCCAATAAGGTATCTTTCATTGTATCCGTTTTTTCTGTAGTAGTTACCATTATCATATTGACTCTAATTTTAGTCCCTACTCTCTCACCAATTAGAACAGATAGGGAATGTATAACAGCCTTATCATTTTCTACTGATGGAAATAAGCTTTTATTGACGACAGGGGATTGTTATTCCAAACGTCTTTATATCGAAAAAGACGGGAAAAAGATGTATAGTGGAGTTCTACAGATATGGGACATAGAAGAAAGAAAAAAGATACATGAGGAATTTCCAGGTGAGGATATATTATTTGGATATACTCTCTCCCCCTGCGGAAGATACTACGTAGTTGAGAATACCATCTACAATTCTACCACAGGTGAAATAGTCACAGAGATAGAGGGAGAGATATTGGATTGGTCAGAGGATGGTAAATATTTGGTGGCGAAAGATCCAGAAGTTTATGTATCCTCTTTTGGTTGGACATCGAAGATCCTGTTTCTTCAGATACCAAACTTTTCAATAGCTAAAGAGATAGAAATTCCAGAGATACATCCTGAAAGAGGTGATAAATTCAAATTATCTCCTGGAGAAAATTTTCTCTCTCTTTGGTATAATGAAGAGAGACAACTGATGGTATTTTCTATAGAAGAAAATACATCACTGTGGAAAAAATCGCTGGGAATAGAAGGTGAAAACTTATGGATACACTGGTCTACCGATGAGAAACTTCTGCAGATCATTAAGAGAAAAGGAAGTCTAGAAAACACCAGTTATAATGTCATAGTAATCAATGCTACTGATGGAAAAGAGATCCAAAACATCTCTCTATACGACGATCTAATCAAAGACGAAAAGAAAACTTACTTACTGGGGGCAACCTTTGGTAGGTTGTACTTTTGTACGAGCAAATCATACCTTGAGAAAGGCTTATTTTTCAATAGATGGGTATGTAAACGTTACATCCTCATCTATAATCTTACCGGATTGAAACAAATCATTAATATAACCGGTACAGCAACCCGTATCTCTCTCAGCAAAGGACTGATTGCTGTCGGTTACGATAATGGTATCGTTGATATTTTTAATGAATCAACAGGTAAGTTGATTTTCAGCATAAAAACACCGGTCTATAACTATAAAGTGAGAATACCTGCACCTGGTATACCTTTCATAATCATCGTTATCCTATTAGTCTATATCATAAAGAAGAAATGGAGGAGTTATGGCGATGCCTAAGAGAGATAACAAGATAGAGTTAGAAGAAATGAGATATGTGACTAGAGGACTGCTGAAGAATTCGTATTATATAATCATAGTTATAGCCGTAGTTTTTCTTATCCCATTGGTATTATCCTATCTGCAGAGCTTCCTCAGAGATCTAGGTATATCAAAAGATTTTGATCTATATATTTCGATATTACTCTACATCATTGCTGGAGTAATATCTGTAGAGTGCATAAGAAAGATGATATCAAACTCCCTCAGAGAGGTTCTAGATGATTACAGCATAAGAGGAATAACCTCATTCTTTAGGATAGTGGGTTATGTGATACTCCTAATAATTATAACCTCAGCGCAGCAGGGGAGCGTTGTGTTTGGCGCTACACTAGGAGGCTTTCTGGGATTACTCTTAGGTATGGCAAGCAAAGAGCTTATAGGGAATGCGATATCAGGAATATTCGTGATAATAACGAAACCCTTCAGAATCGGTGATGAAGTAAATGTTGCAGGTGGTGAAGGAAAAGTAGTTGATATAAAAATGATGTATACTGTAATAGAGAAAGAGGAACAAAAAATACTTGTTCCAAACTCGAAGATAATTGGTAACGTTATAAAGGTGAAGAGGCAATAAGATGCAGATATCATCATTCGAAGTCCTAGCAATAGTGAGAGAACTTCAAGATCTAGTTGGAGCTTATATTGATAAGATATATCAGATCGGAAAAGACGAAATACTTCTGAGATTGAGAAAGAAAGGAATTGGTAAGATATACCTATTGATAAAAGCTGGAGGATTTCTGCTTAAAACAAGGAAAACATTCGAAACTCCAGAAAAACCAAGTATGTTTGCTATGATCTTGAGAAAATACTTGGATGATGGTAGAATCTCGAAGATTTATCAGTATGACTTTGATAGGATAGTTGTTATAGAGATTGAAAAGAAAGGAGAATTGTATAGGGTAATATCAGAGCTTATACCCAACGGAAATATCGTTCTGGTTGATAATGAATGGAAGATAGTAATGCCAATAAGAGAGCAGACATGGTCACATAGAACCATTAAACCAAAGGAGTTGTATATCTTTCCACCATCAAAAAACAATCTCATCGAGATGGATGTGGAGAGTTTCTCGGAGATCATCAAAAAATCAGAGAAGGATCTGGTAAGAACTCTAGCAATAGATCTTGGACTTGGAGGAATATATGCTGAAGAAATTTGTTATCTATCGAATATTGACAAGAATAAATCTACCAAAGAACTCACTGATGAAGAGATAAGGGATTTATTCAGATCAATGAGAACCATAATTGATACCATAGACAAAAAGGAGCCATCCTCTGAGATAGTCAAGGAAGGTGACAAGATCATAGCTGTAACCCCCATCCATCTTAAGAAATTTGATGGTTATGAGATAACGAGGAAAAATTCGATAAGCGAAGCTCTCGAGGAGATTATTGATAAACTTGAGGAAATAGAAGGTAAGGATGAGGAGAAGGAAAGGATAGAGAGACAGATAGAACAGCAGAGGAAAGCGATAGAAGATCTTATGAGACGATCTGAAGAGAAGAAAAGAGAAGGAGATCTACTCTACATTCACATGAAAGAAGTGGACGATATAATAGAGAGATTGAGGAAAGCCTCAAAAGAGAAAGACAAAGAAAAATCAATCAGGGAAATAGAATCTCTAGATATAGTTGAGAGTGTAGATCTTCATGATGGGATTGTTAGACTCAGAATAGATGACAAAATCTTTGAGATAGACTTTAGGAAAAGTGCAGCAGAAAATGCAAACCTTGCATACAAATTAAGCAAGAAATTCAAAGAAAAGGCAGAGAGAGCAAAAGAAGCTTTGAAAGAAAGCGAAAAGAAGCTTAAAGAGAGGAAATTAGAGAAAAAGGAGAAGAAAGAGAGAGAATTCTGGTTCGAGAAATACAGATGGTGTATATCTAGCGATGGTAACCTGATAATAGGTGGCAAAGATGCTAAAACAAATGAGAGAATAGTGAAGAAACACATGGAAGAAAGAGACATCTATGTCCATGCAGATATACATGGAGCACCAAGTTGTATACTTAAGTGTAGAGATATATATGGAAAAGAAAGAGAAATTACAGAAAAATCCATAGAAGAGGCATGTCAGTTTGCTGGAATTTACTCCAAAGCATGGAAGCAGTTTGGAGAGGTTATGGTTTATTGGGTTTACCCTGATCAAGTGAGTAAAACTCCGGAAAGTGGAGAGTTTTTACCAAAGGGTGCTTTTGTTATTAGGGGTAAAAGAAACTATGTTAGATGTAGAATGGAGATGGCAATAGGAGAGATTTCTATAGAAGGTATAAAGAAAGTCATGGGGGGGCCTGTAGATTCAGTAAAAGCTAGAAGTGATAGATTTGTGGTGATACAACCTGGATATATTAAGAAAGAAAAATTTGCTAAATTACTCGCAGAAAAACTAGAAGTAACCCCTGATAAAGTATCGAAAGCACTTCCGCCAGGCGACGTGCAAGTTATAGAAGTTAAGGGATTGGACATAGAGGAATTAAGATGAGATTGGTCTTTAAGGATCTGAAAAAGGGGATTGTTAAATTAATTCCTGAGAACATGGATGATCTGTGGCATCTCTATCATATAATAGATAAGGGAGATCTTGTGAAAGCATTAACATTTAGGACTGCTGAGCAGAAAGGAGATAAGATTAGAATAAAGAAGGCTGAAAAGAAGCCGATGGTATTAACTATAAGAGTCGAAGACGTTGAATTCCATGACTTCTCAGATAGATTGAGGATACATGGGATAATAGAGGAGGGACCTCAAGATCTGGGATCTCATCATACCATAAATCTGAGAGTTGGAGATTACAAAGAAGTAACTATAATCAAAGAAGAGTGGAAACCCTCGCATCTACAAAGGCTTGATGAAGCATTGAAATCTAGGGGTAAGAATGACATTATTGCTGTATCTTTGGATGATGAAGAAGCATGCATAGCTGTGATAAGGAATAGCGGTATCCAGATAGTTGCGGAAATCGAATCAGGAAAATCTGGAAAACTTTATGAGAGCAAGGATAGAGAAAAAGATTACTTTGCAAAGATAATAGATGTGATTAGGAACTTGGCAGAGGATTTACCTATACTAATATCAGGTCCAGGATTTACAAAGGAAAGATTGGTATCGTATGGCAAAGAAAAGGAGCCAGAGATATTCAAAAGAGTTTTCATTTGCTCTACCGGGAATGCTGGTTTAAATGGTATATACGAAACAATAAGATCAGGAGCTGTAGATAGAATAGTTAGTAACAACAGGGTTATAAAGGAAACAAAACTCGTTGAAAGATTTATAGAAGAGTTAGCTAAGGATGGAGCGGTAGCATATGGTAAGGATGAAGTTATAGATGCACTCAACAGGGGAGCAGCATCTCATATACTCATGATAGATAACATGGCAAGAACCAAGGAGGGTGAAGAAATTCTGAGTCTAGCAAGAGAGATGAGAAGCGACTTCACCATAATAAATTCAAAAATAGAGGCCGGAAAGAAACTAGAAGGATTTGGAGGGGTGGTGGCTTTCCTAAGATTTAAAATAGATTAGTGGAAACCTGGGTATGCGAAGATTGGATACATCCTTTCTCTTAGAGACATTGCTTTCATCGCTGTCATCTCAGATGTTGAAGAAGATGCCGTCACAGACGATGTTCCAATCTCTGGTTCGTAATAGACATACTCTACTTCTATAGTAAAGTTATTACCTTTGTCAAGCAACCTCTTGAGGGGTCTGAATATCTTCTCCCCAACCTTTACACTGACATTTACTTTGAATGGTTGATCCTTCCACTTCTCACTGTAATAATCCTGTAACTTATCCAGAGCCTCGCTGGAGCTGTTAGCTTTGATTTCATCCACGTACGGGACCGGATTTATATTGTCAAAGACGATCTCTATGGTTCCATTTCCTACGCTTTCCTCGCTCTTTACTGTTCCGTCTGGCGCAGTTACCTCAAAAGTCAGGGTATCTAGACCTTTCTTTCTTAGAAGTCCATACGTGTGATCGTCTTCCCATGTCAATATGAATCTGACACTCTTCAAGTTGTATTGAGAGATCGTAACGTTTGCGGAATATGGTATGTCCTTGAAGAGTTTGTCGTATGCAACCATGTCTGGATTATCTGGCGAAGCGTAGCCTGTTTTTTCTGTCCATGTAACAGCGTATGTCTTCACAGCCTCTGTTCTCTTTTCCTCTTCTTTTGGTACAGGTCTATATAAAAATATTCCTATTGCCGCTAGAACTATTATCACTACACCGATTATCACAATCAACTTGTCCGTGGACTTCATTTCTTCACCTTCCTACTATCTATAAGGGTTTTACCCCTTTATTAAATTTTTCTTATTTTTATATTTTTGCAATAATTTGTATACTTCTTGCTTAATAACCTTTTCTATACGTTTCTAGCCTAATCTCTGAAAGGTCATAGAATGCTGTGAAAACGAGCTTTTAATCCTAGTATATAGAGGATTATCTTAAGTTATAGTCGTCAAGCATTATGAGAAAGGAGTATCGCTAGAATAATGGCACAGTCTATCCAAAAGTTTTGCTGATTTTTCATTGTACCTCTATTGATATATCATCAAATATGGAATGTCGTAATTTGAGGTTTAGCATGATGCTCAACGGTCTAGAAAAGTTATCAATTGATTGAACTTAAATAATCGTAAAAAAAATTCTATGATGGAATTTATCGAGTGGAGAATCTTCTCTATCCATTTCAGTAAAATAGACTTCTTTATTACTTTCACCTCAACCTTCTCGGACCTAACATATCCTTCCTTTTCCGCATACACCTCATATACTCCCTTCTTGGAAATCTTCACCTCCACTGAACCATTCGAGTCAGTGGAGAAGGTGTATGAATCTATATGCACGGTCGCATTCTTGACAGGATTATTACTTTCATCCTTAACCGTTATCCTGAAAATCTCATTCATTTCCACTTCTTTCTTCTCTACAGATATCTTTAATGCGTGCGCCTCCCAAGTTTCAGCATATCCCCACAGAACCTCTCTATCATCTTCAGTGAGCCTACACTTATCACAACTCACCATTGGTAGTTCATAATCGACCCAATAGTGCCACCAGTCAGAATCTCCGTCTATGCTTTTGACGTAGAGAGCATCCCAGCTTGGATAGTAAAGAATTGTACAATCAAATCCGCCTTTCTCTGATGCCTCAACCAACGCCCCGAGAACGGATGGATAATGAATATGAAATTCCTCTGACTGGTTTGAACTAACATTTATTGCAACAACCGTTGTATCTCTAACGGTTACGATACCTTCCCATATGGTTTCATACTTTCCTTCAATCCTTACATATCCCGTCCAAGTTTCAACTGGAGAAGAGTGGTATATCTTCACTGGATAGTACTTTCCTAGGAGAGCAGGTATCGCATAGGATGTCATCCACTCAGGATTTAGATCTAAAGTTTCATTCCATTTAAAACTACCATCATCATTCTGTAGGCTTAACAGATAATCTACCGGGCTCTTTCCATTCTTTATCCAATTATTGGGGTTCTCACCAGCGCAGCTTATAGCCATGATAGCCCATGATGTTGTCGCAGAATTTACTGCTCCCCAAGAGGAGAAACCTCCATTATCTGTCTGTCTCTCTCTTAAAAAATCCAAAGCTTTTTGTATGATGCTTGCACCTCTATCAATTCCACTAGCTAAGAGAGCCATGATTGTAGCCGATGTTGAATCCACATCGCTACTTCCATTTATACTAACGCCCCACCCCCCATCTGCATTTTGATGCTCAATGATGTAGTTCCTAACGCTTCGTACAACAGGATCATCCTTTTCAACCCCACAAGATATTAGAGATATTATACCCCAAACATCATCGTTGAGCAAGCCCCTGATGCCTATCTGCTCACCATCATAGAAGCTCTTTATCTTCTCGACAAAATCTACTCCTCCAAAATTCCTTGGATTCTCGTTGCATGCAACTATGGCGAGCGCATGCCTTTCCCAATCCGTTGCCCTTTCTGGGTCAAGACTTTCTATCGATCTCTCCAGGTAGTCGGGTATGTTTTCCATTTCCGCATTTGCAGAGCATAGGGCCATTGCGGCCCATGCGGTTGTCAATGGATCTCCTATCTCTCCATTCTCTTTCTGTCTCGATTTCAAGAAATTTATAGCCTTTAGGATCTCTTCGTCCGATGGATTTAACGGGAAGTGATTTGAGGTGAACACATCTCTTGATGTTGCGGGAGTTGCCGAGATTATGAGGCTAGGGATAATGATTAAGCATACGGAAACCATTGCAAAGAACCATCTCTTCATTCTATCACCATCTTTAAGAATAAGAGGGAAAGATTTAAGGATAACAAATTTGATAACGACTGTTGCAGAAATGGATAACAAACTCTTTAAAGCATTGAGCAGTAAAACCAGACTGGATATATTGCGGAAAATCATGGATAAGGAATATCATCTCTCAGAGCTTTCAAGAGAGATGGGAATATCGAAACCTGTTATATCTAGGCATGTAAAGATACTGGAAGATGCGAACCTGATAAAGAGGAAAAAGATAGGAAATGTTCATGTTTTGAAGGCAAATATGGATGCGCTTGAAAAGGCCTTCGAACCATTCGTTGAGGAAAAAAGGATAAAGATTAAGGAAGGGAAGACGGTATTTGATATCCTGAAACAACTCCCAGAGATAGAGGTAAAGGAGCACGATGGAGACAGGTTCATCACCGCGGTTGATGGTGAGGAAGGTCTGTACATCTATGAGATCGATGGAGAAATACCTGATAGAGCAATAAACAGATATAAACTTGAAAGGTCAGCCTTACTACAACTCAAGAAATTAGTACCGATAACAAAGAAGAGGATAAGGGTGGAAATAGAGAAGGATTAGTGAATCAAGATTTTTTCGCTTAAGTTAGATAGGAAGCTAGGAATCTTGATCTCTATCTCATGCTCCTTGATATAAACAACTGGCAAGATGACAAATGTTATTGCCAAACTCATTGATAATAGATGCCATAAGGTAAAAGGTATAGCGAGGGTATAGCAGAGAATCAATCCTTTGATGGTATGAGGATACCACAGGAGCCAGCATCCAAAGTTGGTCCAGAGGTCATATAATAGTACGCCGGCTATGCCTGTGCCAAATATCATGGATTTTCTTTGCATGCAAAACATTCCCCTTGATTTTAAGGTATAGCTCAGCAGGGCGAGCATAGCAAATCCGGACCATGTGAACAGAAAGATCAGGTTGTTTCCTATGATTAGATCTGTGATGAGCATTGTAGATACGGGAACAAGAAGAGAATATCCTCTTCTATCTAAAAGAAAACCGCTCAGCATGGAGATGGTTGCTATCAGGAAGAAGAGATCCATCATCAAGAGAGGTTGCGTTATACCGTTAAGATTGATGAAAATATCTGGCGATGGTGGAAGAAACTTGCTTAAGCTCAACCTTCCAATTACTCCTGCAATTATCAAGGTTAACATCAGCCCTATCTTCTTATCCATCCTTTCCCTCCAAGATTTCTATCTTTGGTTCCTGTAATTTCCATTCGATTATATCCCCATCTCTCACCTTCTGCAGATCAACACCTACTGGTGCGTAATTACCGTTGATGTAATACTGCCAGAACTTATTAGCTTTTGGATCTTCCTCGGTTGAGTTTATCGAGTAAATGTAATGGCTCTTATACTGAGGAAAGTACTCTGCCTCAAAGGTTAACCCATATTCGTTTTTTGCCGCCAGCAGAACGTGGTAGGCCGTCGAATTCTTAGAATCTAAAGAGATATTAAACCTGTCTATCCTTCCATCTCCGTAATCTATGATCAGAGAGACATTTATGGTCTCGTTTGATGGGAAGCTTTCAGGATACTCAAATACTATTACTCCCTTATCAATCAATTTCAATATCCCTATACTCGAGAAAGCTACGATGGATATTCCGATTACCGTGATCAGCAGAATCCTCCTTGACACGCAATATCCAATGAGAGAAACATCCTTAAAATATAGGATTCTGATAACAATTGATACCCACTTAGATAACAATCAATTCGCGCATTCCGTAGAAGAAATTAAGAGAAAAATACTGAGAAAAGTAGCTTTGCCTTTGGAAGACTAATCTATAACAATATTTATCTTTTCTCCACATTTCTTACATCTATCCTTCTCTAGACCTTTTACATTGGCATTGAATCCGTATCTCTCGATAAGAAGATTTCCACAGCTTGGGCAATACGTATTTTCATAATCTCCATGAGGTACATTACCGAGATAGACAAATTTCAATCCCTTTTCTTTAGCAAGATCAAAAGCCTTCATCAAGGTTTCAAAAGGCGTAGGAGGCAGATCTAACATCTTATAGTGAGGATAAAATCTTGTAAAATGCACTGGGGTGTCTTCTCCTAGCTCATCAATAATCCATTCACAGAATTCTCCTATCTCTTTCATAGAATCATTTTTCGTTGGTATAATCAGATAGGTTATCTCAAGATGGATACCAAGCTCTTTAGATAAAACACAAGTATTTAACACAGGTTCAAGCCTTCCACCAGATATCTTTCTGTAAAAATCATCTCTGAAAGACTTGACATCTATATTTATGCCATCAAGATATCTTCCTATTTCTCTGAAAGGATCTTCATTTATGAAACCATTGCTCACATATGTTATGTAAAGGCCGTCTTTCTTCGCTATTTTGGATGCATCGAGAGTGAACTCATGCCATATAGTTGGCTCGTTGTATGTCCATGATATTCCTTTGCATCTATACTGTTTTGCTAGTCTTGTAGGTTCATCAACCTCTAATTCTCTAAGATAGATATCTTCCGGATCTACCATAGAAATCGTGTAATTCTGACAGTGCTTACATGATAGATTACAGCCAGCTGTACCAAATGAAAGAGCATAGCTGCCTGGATAGAAATGATAGAGAGGCTTCTTCTCTATGGGGTCTACAGCTACAGAAGATGCGGATCCATAGATCAAAGTGTAAAGTTTTCCTCCTCTATTCTCTCTCACTCTACATATCCCTCTCTTTCCTTCGGGTATCAAGCATCTGTGGGGACAGAGCAAGCACCTGATCTTATCTCCGTCCCTCTCCCAAAATTTAGCCTCTCTTATCATTCCTAAAATTCATATACCTTTCAATTATAAAGAGTTAATCCCCAAGAAACATTTCTCCTCTGTTGAAAGGATATTTGTGAGGATACATGTCATTCATCTGGGGTTGCATCCAGATAAAGTCCCTATATTCTTTTCTTATCATGTACTTAGCATAGTAGAAAGCCTCTTCAACAGAGACCCTTCCATCTTTGAATATGTTAAGGTGAGATCTCTTTGCTACACCAAATAGTCCCTTCCTAAATCCATCTGCCTTTCCTGTTTTTAATCCTTCGAACCATAGTTGAGTAAAGAGAGGACCGGATACATTACTTGCATAGCCAATAGAGAACTTACTCTCGCCTGTTATAACTATTCTACCATCTTTCGGGATATTAGATCTTAGAAGAGAAGGTACATTAAAGATGATCCTGTTTGCAAATCCTCCACTATAACAAGAATCCACTATCAGACATAACTTTGCTTTTAATCCTTCTAAAAGCTCACCCAACTCTTTATCTTGTATAGTGCCATCCCATAGCACCACTTCACTTCTTTCCAAAATCTTGCCACCCGTAATCTTTTTATCTGGATCTCCAACACCATGACCAGATATCCATATAAAAACCTCGCTATCGTTGTACTTGTTTGCTTCATCCTTTATCCTCTTTATAGATGATATAAGATAATCCTCTGTTGCTGGGCCGTACGATACATAATCTATCTTATCGTTTCTCTCTTGTAAAGTTGAGATCCTTTTCCCCTCTCCATTTTTGTCTCTTATCCATCCATCATCGAACAGTATGGTAATATGACTTGCAGGATAACCCAAATCAGAAATGAAATATCTAGCCATATCTTCAGCGAGTTCGAGCATTCCATTTCCAAGTTTTATCTCAATATCTTCGACATTCGCTGCTGATACAAATAAAGCCCATCTGTGGATATTATCTGCGATTTCATTCTCAACTAGAATCTTCAATTTTACAATGTCTGAATAATCGGTACCATCCCATGCCCTCGCATAAATACTGTGATAACCGTTCTCTAAATCCTTGGTATCTATCGTAAAACTCCAATTGTATGTACCATCGGTTACATCCCAAGAGCTATCATCTATCTTTATCTCTACAGATTTTACATCACCATCGAGATCTTCAGACCTCCCAGTAATGGTTAGTATGCCATAGACTTTATCTCCATTCCTAGGATAATCGATGTAGACTATAGGCTTTTCATTAGCCTTTACGGGAATATTTCTCATGGATAGAGTTACCAATATGATAGCTACAGCAATCAAAATTGATACTACGATTATACCTTTGAATCTCATCCAGTTAATATTTATAGAGTTTTATTTAAAACACTTCTTTTACAGACGTTGTCTAAAATGTTCCCAACCCCGGTCTTGGAGTTTCCTTTTCTTCCCATGACAGATTATACTTATCTCCTTTTCTTTGGTAACCTTGCCCATTTCGTAGATCTTCACCTTTTTCTTTATCTCATCAAACTTATCTTTTGATAGAGTAACCAATAGTTCATAATCCCCACCAAAATCTATGGCTATAGAGTAAGGATCTATATTCAATATCTCCCCAACCTTAAAAGCTTCTTCAGAGACGGGGATCTTTTCTCTTTCTATGGTAAAGCCAACATCATTTATCTTTGCAAGTTGGTATAAAGATGAAGACAAACCATCAGATATATCCATACAAGAGCTTATACATCTTGATTTTGCAAGTTCTCTACCCTCTCTTATTCTTGGTTCTGGTCTTATCAACCCTCTTAACTCTACTCCATCTAGTTTATTCTTTATCGCTAGATAACCAGCTCCAGCTTTTCCGAGATGCCCTGTGACGGCAACAATATCTTCCGGCTTTGCTCCTTTCCTAAAAAGAATCTCCTCCTTCGAAACCCTACCTATAGCCGTTCCAGACACCGTTATCTCGTTGTGTTCCTTTGTATCTCCTCCGAGAATCCTTCCGCCATATTTACCAACGCAATCTTTAGCCCCTTTGATAAGGGAAAGAACAAAATCCTCATCCAGATCTGAAGGTAGCGATAGAGATAGTAAAACACCTATTACTTCGCCACCCATTGCTGCAATATCGCTTAGATTTATTGAGGTAACAAACCAACCTATGTCATATGGAGTCATAACGTTTGGGAGATGAGTCTCTTTTCTGATTACATCAGATGATACAAGGAGATAACTATCATCTACGTCTATATATGCGGAATCATCACCGAGATGGTTATCACCTATAATGGATAGAATCTTATCCACAATCTTTCTTTCACCAAGATCAGAGAGTTTCATAGTTTTAGAAAAAGATACTTCCCAAAAAAGTTTATCTCCTCCAGCTGCATGCTTTAACCATGGAAGGACTGACCTATGCAAAGAGTGGCGTAGATATATTCAAGGAAGAAAAAGCAATCAAGAGCTTGATCTCCTCAATACAATTTAACAGGAAAGGGATAGGAAGATATTTAGGAGGGCACTTTGCAGGACTGATAGATTTTGGAGATCATGCCCTAGTTCTTTGTACAGATGGGGTTGGTAGCAAAGTCATGATAGCAAATGAGATGAGAAAGTGGGATACCATAGGTATAGATTGTATAGCCATGAATGTCAACGATTGTATATGTGTTGGTGCTGAACCTATCGCCTTTGTTGATTACTTAGCAATGGAAAAACCGGATCCTAAGATAACAAGAGAGATAGGAAAGGGTTTAGCTAAAGGAGCCAAAATTGCAAATATATCAATAGCAGGTGGAGAGACAGCTACACTTCCAGAGATTATTAAGGGCTTCGATCTTGCTGGGACATGCCTCGGTTATGTAAAAAAGGAGAACATAATACTTGGGGATAGAATAAGAGAGGGAGATATTATCATAGGATTAGAGAGCAGTGGCTTACACTCCAATGGATTTACATTAGCCAGAAAAGTCATAGAGAATAGTAAGTTGTCTTATAGAGATGAATTTCCAAACGGAATCTACGAAGGAAAAACTATAGGAGAAGTTCTACTAACACCAACAAGAATATATGTCAAAGAAGTTCTAGAAGTAGTAAGGAACTTTGAGATACATGGTCTAGCTCATATCACAGGCGGAGGAATGAGAAACCTTCTGAGATTGAAAGATGTGAAATTTATCATAGATAGCCCATTTGACCCACAGCCTATCTTTAAATTTATACAGGAGAAAGGAAATATAGAACTTAAAGAGATGTACCAGACATTCAACATGGGGATGGGATTTGCTATAATTCTGGCAAAAGATTATGCGGATGATGTTCTAGATATTTTAGAGAAGAAATCCGAGGCAAAACCAAAAATCGTAGGGCATGTTGAGAGAGGAAAGGGGGTCAAGATACCTTCATTGAATCTTGTCTTCATTTGACGTAGGAAAAAATCTAACCTTCATCAAAAATCAGTTCTTTTCTCCTTTCTAGGGTTATCTTAGGAGTCATCATCCTGTATTTTCTCCTAGCTTCTCTGTCATAGTTCTCCTCGCCCATCTTTTCCAAGATTTTTCTTCCTTTTTCAATCTGCTTTAGTATATTGACATTTATTCTTTCAACAGTCTTCGGAGCTAGTAACATTAGAGCTTTTGTAATCATACCTATTCCATATGGTAGAGATTCCGTTACGAACATTGTTCCAGGGATAGGCTTAAACCATAGACCCATAGATGATTCACCAAATTTGGTTATCGGCACCCCCATTGCCGCCTGCCTCTCAGGCGTAGGCCCTGCGTGAGCAGGTAACCATTTTCCATCTATATATACTTCTATCTCTCCTTCCAAGGAAAAATATCCTAAAGCATCGTACCATCTTCTCATCATCGAATCGTAAATCTCCTCATACATTGATTGACTTTCAACAGCTGCAAAAAGCCTGTATCTAGCCTTAATCCCAGCAGCTCTACAGAGTGCCGCGAATACAGAATTTATATGCAGGCAGGTGCCAGTTCCTCTCCTTAGAGTATCCGAGACATCATCCATAGGTAATATTTCCAAGATGAGATTCCTTTTTGCAAACTCAAATGCAGATTCAGCAAACTCATAATCCGATTTTTTAAACGCTCCAAGTTTGTTTGCTAGTGCTATTATCTCTGGCGCTCTGCAGTTGCAATAAAGAGTAGGTCTGAGATATTTCTCGTCAGAATCGCAGTATTTCATACCCTCCCTGTATTTGGGAATTTCATACTTTCTCTTCGGTCTAACATATCTTTCTTCTGATGGACTAGATTCTCTCAGCCTCCTTATATCTCCTAGATTGGTGAGTAAGGTTTTGGCTAGGGAAAATGTGCCCACAGTTAACATTTTTATAAAAACTCTATTTGGAAAGTACTCCTCGTCTTTAATTTCTTTTAGAGAAGCCATCCCCAATCAATTCGAGGTGTACTAAATAAAACTTTTGCTACAAAGTTTATCCTACAGTACCCACAACCTTTAAAAGTAATAACCCTATACCGCTAGCCAATGAAGCTTATAGATAGATGCAATTCATGCGGAAAGGGACTTGTAGAGAGAGGCTTTGTTACGTTTCCATGTCCAATATGTTCTAATCCTATAGGTAGGTGTGAAAACTGCAGAGAGCAAGGCGTTGAGTATGTGTGTGAAAATTGTGGTTTTAGAGGACCTTAGGTGATCACAAATGGGAGAGGTAATAGCTCTGATAAGAGTAATGCCATCCGATATTTTGGATGACAAACAGATGGAAGAACTCAAGAACAAAGTCAAGGAAAAGATAAAAGAGCCTGCACGATTAGCTAGGATGGATATAAGAGATATAGCCTTTGGTTTAAGGGCACTGGATGTTACTGTTGTTGTTCCAGATGCAGAGGGCGGGGTAGATCCTATAGCTGAGGATATCTCTAGCATAGATGGAGTCGAAAGTGCCGAAGTTGTTGATGTAGGTAGAATTTAGGAACCTTTACCCACCTTTTTTATCTGCTCTTGGAACTTATTTGATACTGATTTTTCTAGAGCCTCTATACCCAATTCTGTTGGGAAATAAACAGGGTATGCAGAATTACTTCTATCTCCCTCGACCATCTCCGCCATGATCATCTTCTTCAAGTGCCATTTTACAGTATGGTGATTCAGATTTAGAGCCTTTGCGATTTCAAGAAGATGCTTGCCGGGATTATTTCTCAGGTATTCCATTATTCTCCTAGCATTTTTGTTCCTCAATATAGATTCCGCTATCGCTCTTTTTCTAGCCTGAATACCTCCTTCCACTAGGTAATACACCTTTTTGCCGCCGATCTTCCTACTTCTTATCAGGTTGCACTGCTCAAGTTTCCGAAGATGCCACTCAACGTTACTTGGCTTAAGATCCAGATCTCTAGCTATTTCTCTTAGATGTGATCCAGGATATTCATCTATATATGAGTATATCGTTCTTCTTATCTCTTTATCAAGAACGTTTTCTGGTGTTACGTATTTTATTCCTCCCCATAGGGCGAAGAAAGTCACTATTATGGCTGCTACTACTATTATTGCTGCAATCCCTATTCCGAGACCAAGGCTAGGTGTGAACTCTATGGACATTGCACTTACAGAAGGCAGAAGCATTATAGATATGCCTAACATTAGTACCAAACTCTTCATTGCATCCCATCCTCAGGTTATGTAAGTATGAAAAAACTTATATATTTTACTTATGTGCAAATATTCCTATGATTTTTTCTCCTTTTCTTTCTATTCTCACAAAACCAAACCTCTCGAATTGAACAATCTCACCATCTTTAACATTCTCGAGCGCTTTCTCTACAAATCCTTTTACCACTTTCAAGCTATCTGGATTATATTTCTCTCCTATAAACAGAGGTCCTGGAATGAATATTGATAGCTCAAAATACTCTTCAGTTACCCACTGAATTTTTTCCAAATTCTTTATCAGCTTATCACCGGCAAACTCACCTTCAATATTTTCATTTTTCTTTAGGACTTTCACGTTGTATAGATCCTTCAATCTGAAGATATCTCCCTCCCTCATTCTATCAGCATCTTCTTTTGGTATGTAGAATATGGAACCAGTCTTCACTGTTCTGTAACCCATATCCTCAGTTGGGTGAAATCTTAACTTTTTCTCAAGATGCGGCGCACCCCTCACTCTTAGCCTTACTGGATCAGGAACGAAGAAGAATCTCCTAGAAAATTTGTCTATAATCTTTCTATTTACTGCTTCCAACTGATCAAAAGTAACTACAGATTCACTCTTTGATATCCCTTGAGACAAAACGAAAATTCTTATTGCATCAGGAACAATACCTCTCCTCCTCAAACCTCTCAGTGTAGGTAATCTAAAATCATCATAACCACTTACCTTTCCTTCATCAATCAGAGGTTTTATTTTCCTCTTAGAAACAGGCATGCCTTCTATGGATAATCTCGAAAATTCCATTAAATGAGGTTTCCTGAGACCAAGTTTATCCAGGAGATAGAAATACACCTCATCTCTTAATTCATACTCCTTTGTTCTGAAAGGATGGGTAACTCCAGATAAAGAGTCTTCAACAGCTCCAGCAAAATCATAAGTTGGCCAAACTCTATATTTGTCTCCTTGGATGGGATGTTCAGCATCTACTATTCTAAAAAGCGTTGGATCTCTCATCGCTGTATTCTTACTCTTTAAGTCTCCTTTCAATCTCAAAACAGCCCTACCTTCTTCTATACTTCTATGCATTTCTTTCCAGAGAGAAAAATTCTCCTCTTTACTCCTCTCTCTACATTCACATGGTACGCCTTTGAATCTATTTCTTCTTATAGTTTCCTGATCACATTTGCAGACATATGCGTCTCCTTGGGATATTAACTTCTCTGCAAGTCTATAATGCGTTGGAAGATTTGAGGAAGTGCAGTACTCCTTATCCCATTCTATGCCAAGCCACTCTAAGTCTTCTTTCTGAGCATCATAAAACTCGATACTCTCATTTTCAGGATTCGTATCGTCAAACCTGAGAATAAAGATACCATCATACATTCTAGCATATTCGTAATCTATGAATGCTGCCTTTGCATGTCCTATATGCAAATAACCATTCGGTTCCGGAGGAAATCTTGTAACAACTTTTCCAGGTTCTGCATATGGCAGGGGAGGAAGCGAAATTTCTTTCTTCCTTTTTTCCTTGATCAAAAGTTTTGGATCTATTTCACTCAAAGCTTTTTTCTGCTCATCAATACTCAAGTTATTTATTTCCTTGACAACTCTTTCTACAATTTCCATCACAGACTTTATTTTATTCTTCAGATCTTTTCTTTCTGCTAGGATTTTCCCTATAACCGCTTTACTGTTTGCTTTCCCATCGTGCTGTAAAGCATTTTGTAACGCATACTTTTTTGCCAATCTCTCTATCTCTTCCATATTACCTTCTTCTACTTATACAGTAATCCACGAGTTCTTCCAGGTAATGCTTTGCATCATTATCTGGTAAAATTGAAAGACTTTGCTTGGCTCTCTTTGAAAATTCTATAGCCTTCTTTCTTGAGTAGTCTAGAGAGCCAATCCTCTCTAATATATCTATAACCTCCTTCACTTCCTCATCACTCGCATCTTTCTTACCCAGTACAGATAAAATCATCTTCTTCTCATCATCGTTCGCGTTTGACAAAGCGTGTATGATCATGAGAGTTTTCTTCCCTTCTCTTATATCATTCCCTATCTTTTTTCCAAACTCATTTTCTTCTCCTTTGAGATCAAGATAGTCATCCCATATCTGAAAGGCTAATCCAAAGAATCTTCCATAGGTCGATAAAGATCCTATTTCTTCTCCACTTCCTTTACCTATTATCGCTCCCCCTTCAGCTGAGCATGAAAAGAGCGCAGCAGTTTTTCTGTTTATCATATCAAAATATTCTTCTTCGCTGACATAATCTCTCTTCTCAAACTCCATATCTAATTCCTGACCCTCGCATATTTCCTCGATACATTTTGTCAGGAGAAAACACAATCTTCTGAAAGATTCCGAATCAATATCAAGATTGTGAAGAGATTCGTAAGATTTAGCAAAAAGAACATCTCCAGCTATTATTGCCGTTTCTTCTCCGAACTTTATATGAACAGTTTCTATACCTCTCCTTATAGGAGATCTATCCATTATATCATCATGAACCAGGGTAAAATTATGCATAAGTTCAAGAGATACAGAGAAGGGTATAGCTTTTCTCCAGTTACCACCAACAACTTCTGTTGATAGCATGGCTATCAAAGGTCTCAGTCTCTTACCCCCAGCTATAGGAAGATACCTCGCCGCTAAATAGAGATTTTCTGGCTTCTTTATCTCCAAAATTCCTTCTATTTCTTTATTGACCTCTCTTATTCTGTCACTGAATCTCTCTATTAAATCCATAGCTCCACCTCCGCGGATTTCAAATCATCAACATCTTTAGCACCAACGAGAAACATTGCTGATCGCAATTCTTCTATTATGGCGTGCATCTCTCTCATTGCACTATCTAAGCCTCTGACAGCTTGTTTCAATATTACATATGCTATACCTGCGCAGTCTGCTCCAAGAGCAATGGCTTTTGCAACATCCAGACCATTCCTTATTCCACCTGTGGCAATTATTTCTACCTTATCCTTTACAACATCAGCCACCTCAATTAGAGATAATGGAGTTGGTATTCCCCAATCCCAGAATGTCTTACCCAACCTCTCATATAGCCAATCATTCATCTTCTTTGCCCTGTAATATTCTATGGCAGCAAAGCTAGTTCCACCATATCCTCCAACGTCTATAGCAGAGATGTCTAGTTTTGCTAATCTTCTTGCGACATCTCCTGATATTCCTGCTCCTGTCTCCTTTACTATTACAGGGATATCAAACTCCTTTGTTATTATCTCTATAGAGTTCATGCAACCCTTTGCATACGCTTCTCCCTCGGGCTGTATTATCTCCTGTAAAAAGTTGAGACAAATAGCTAGAGCATCAGCATCTATCATTTTGATAATCTCATCTATGCTTCTTATCAGCTCTTTCTTGTTCCATCTCACTATCTGAGATGCACCTATATTCGCAATTTTTAGGGGTATGTCAAAATCTTTTATTATTCCATATGTATCTTCCAAACTCTTATTTTCGAGGGCAGACCTTTGTGAGCCAACACCCATCCCTATTTGGTAATTCTCTGCCACTTTCGCCAAAACCTCATTTATCTTTTTTCCACCTCGGTACCCTCCGGTCATGCCGGATATTATTATTGGTGCTTTCAGCTTTTTCTCCAGAAATCTTGTTGAGATATCGATATCATCTATATCTATCTCTGGTAGGGCATTGTGTATAAGCCTGACATCATCCCAAAAGTTGTAGCTGGCTCTAACATCTTCATTGATTGCTATATCAACATGCTCCGCCTTCCTTCTCTCGGTTTGATTCATATTTACCCTCCAATTACAAGAGTTCCTTTCACTTTTTTACCAGTCAGAGAACCGAATAATCTATCTCTCTTATTACCATTTACAACCAAAACATCGATATCCTCTTTTGCTATCTCTCTAATGACCTCTATCTTACCCCCCATACCACCAGTCACATCAGTATATATGCTTTTCTCTGCAACAGGTAAATCATCGTATTTTATCTCTCTAAGGAGCTTTGCATCTTTGTATTTTTTTGGGTCTTTATCAAATATGCCATCCTCATCTATAACAAAGATAACCTTTTCTGGTTTAAAATATCTGGATAAATTTAAGACAAGAATATCTCCAGAACATATAGAAAATCCAAGCTCATCATCAAAAACTATATCGCCGAACGTTACCGGTGTTAAACCTATACTTATTGATTCTTCGAAGCACTTCAGATCGATGTATTTTAATTTCCCGTTGTTCATTTCTACAAAGGAGAGCGGAGGTAGAGATACAGAAAAAATATCATGGTTGTATAGAGAACTCATCACAATTTGATTCAATATCCTAACACTGCTATGAGTGATGTGAAAACCTTTAAGTTGATTCCTGCTTTTGAAACCCCTATCGAGTTTGTATTCTTTCGCATGAATGTGCCCAAAAGATCCGGCGCCATGCACAAGTATTATCTCTTTTTTTGATTTTTTTATCTCTCGAACCAATCTATCTATAACCTTTTTCCTAGCTCTATTTTCTCTCTTTTTATCTGTTATTACGCTTCCTCCCAACTTTACGATGATCATCCTCTATGCATAGGTTTTTTTGATAATAGTTTTTTGTTGAGACCACGTTCTACCAAAGGTTTTTAAAGGTGAACTTGACATATATATTAGGTGGAGGCAAATTAGAGAAATGTTAGAGAATAAAAAGATAGATCTGTTAAAAGATATTTTAAGCAAGGGTAGAGAAGAGTTGATGGTATGTCCAGAGTGTGGCGCTCATGTAACTATTGTTCAACTTCCACCTAGATATGGGCCATATGGCGTAGTCTATGATACCTATCTAGAATGCAGCAAATGCAATTTCAAAATGAAGGTAAATTCCTATACTCTGTATGGTGCTGTTAAAGACTACGACGAGAAAACCATTGAAATAAGTAGTTGGTCTGATATGGGCAGTAGAGAGGTTAACAGATTCTATCATGTTCTTGATGAAAACTTACTAAAAAAACTCAAAGAAAGCGGGGATCTAGTTGAATTCCTTGTAGTTAATGATGTAGTTTTACTCGTTGTGGGCTAGAGACCTTCCGTGGACAAAAGAACAGCTAGATTTATCAGCGTAAGTATACTGAGTATTCCCACAAAGGGGCTTAAGAATAGCAAAGTAATCCATAGAAATAATAGGGTTTTAGCGGTCCTATAACCATGCATTTTAGCCCCTCCTCACACTTTAATGATCAACTAAATAATATAGCAATTATTATATTAAAACTTGTGAAAGATAATTATAGAGCTAATCTCCATCCAGAAGCCCAAGAGCTTTTCCACTTAGAACATAGATCTTTGCACCACTCTGCTTGTAACAGCCAAGTATGCATTTGCTGCACTTCTTGTCGCAACTTATCTCTACAAGATATCCATCATTGATCAAACTATCTACTATTGCTGAGAACAACTCTTCACTAATGCCTGTATCTTTTATTGATGCAATCTTATCCTTCCTTTCTCTTATACCTTCGAGAATCTTTCTCACTACAGTTGGTGTATCAACATTAGTCCGAAAGAATAAAAATAATTGCACCCCATTCCCTCCATTGTATACCACCTCAAGCAAAAGAGGGATGGGGTGCAATTATTAAGAGAATTGTTGAGAGAAAAATCTATCGTTATAAGAGAAAGAACACCTGTAGAGATTATCCTCTACAGCGTGTTTCTTCATCTCTTTGGTCAGTCTTTCAGGAAGGTATCTTCTACGATAGAACCTTTCATAAAGAGAAGCAGAACATTTGTATGGGAATGGGTGCACAAACTCGGAGATATCTTGAGAGACTGTTACTCTGACAGATTACCAGAGGTTGTTGCGATAGATGAAACTTCCCTCGAAGTAGGAGATATACCTCTATGGTTCTGGTTTGTCATTGATCCTGAGAGTAGGAAACTGGTGTTTTTCATGATAACAAGGAGTAGAACAAATCTAGCATGTAAAAAACTTGTGCGAGGGATACAGAGAATGTATGGATGTCTACCATCTGTTGCTATAACAGATGGTGGTTCGTGGTATCTCGTGCTGAGAAGGTATGGTATAGAGCATAAGATTGTATCTGGTGGAGTGAGAAATTACATTGAAAGATTAATAGAAATGGTCAAGGACAGGACAAGAGTGTTCGATAATTACTTCCCAAGTGAGAGATGGAAAGTAGGGCGTGTTTACAGATGGTTGAACCTGTATGCATTTTATTATAACTGGGTCAGAAGTCATCTGACCTTGCATAGACTCTCACCAGTTTTCTATGAGAGAGGAGTAGATGTTAAGAATGAATTTGGGAGGTTTACCATAGCATTGCGGGAGGTGCTCCGCAATGCTTAAGTTGACAGCATCTAAAAAGTAGATAAAAATTTAACTACGGGCTCGAGGGGATTCGAACCCCTGACCAACAGGTTAAGAGCCTGTCGCTCTACCTGGCTGAGCTACGAGCCCCAAGCGCTATCAGAGAATAACAGAAGTATATATAGATATTACGTTAAAAGGAGATTGTTACGAAAATTAACACTAAAATCATTCTCATCCGTCAAGTAAAGATATATACTTCTTATCTACAAAATCCGTAACATACACATCCTTCCCAGCTTTATAGATTTTTACACCATCTTCCCTGGCTTTTTTTGCATCTATCTTAAGTATGACAGGTTTATCTGTTCTCACCTTCCCAGCCTCTATTGCTTTCTCTATGCTCCCGCTGAGGTGAACCTTCCTTCTATCACTAGGATGCAAGCCACTTTCTAAAATAAATTCTAATTCCTCCTTGGTTACAGGATAATATAAAATATCCACATCAGCCTCAGGTAAGTCATCTAGTTTTACTTCTATGGTGTGACCATATGTAGCTCTTATCATTCCACCATATATTTGATATCTGCCTTTTGGATCAGTTTCAACCAATGCTCTGAGATGTTCCTCTCTTAACCACTGAAAGCCAGATCTGCTTATTTTCAAAGCATCCAGTAGTTCTTTTATATCTACCCATCCTCTTCCATCTATCTTCAAGTTTAACTTATCCGGAAAATGCCTCAATAATCCAGCTAACAACCTGCCGAGAATATCTATCTCCTTGTCACTCATCAAAAATTTTCCCTTCTTTCCGCACTTGGGGCAGAATTCACCTCTATAGTAACCATGGTCTGGGCATGTTGCAAGCATCCTTTCAGGTAATGACAATCTATGGTATAAATTTTTGTACCAAAGTTAGATACCTAATTGGTGTTAAATTGGACAGAGAGGAGATGAAAAGATTAGCTGCTGAGAAAGCTCTAGATTACATAGAGGATGGTATGATTATAGGAATAGGAACAGGCTCGACCGTCGAATACTTCATACCAAAGCTTGGAGAGAAGATAAAGAAGGAAAAATTGAGTATCATAGGCATACCAACCTCACATAGAACAAAAAATCTTGCCAGAGAGTACGAAATCCCGCTTTCTACTTTGAAGGATCACCCAGAGATAGATGTCACTATCGATGGTGCCGATGAAGTAGACCCAGAACTTAATCTGATAAAGGGCGGCGGCGGTGCATTAACCAGAGAAAAGATAGTTGCCTTCTCTTCAAAAAAAGAAATCATAATAGTTGATGAATCAAAGCTTGTTCAGAAATTAGGAGTGTCTTTTCCTCTCCCTATTGAGGTTATACCATTTGGATGGTATCCAACCAAGCTAAAGATAGAAGAGAGGTTTGATTGTAAAGCTGAGCTGAGAATGAGCAATGAAGGTCCTTTTACATCAGACAACATGAACTATATATTGGACTGTGAATTTTCATCCGGGATAGAGGATCCAGAAGACCTCGAAAAAGAGTTAGATCGTATACCAGGTATAGTTGAAACCGGTTTATTCGTCAATCTTGCAGATATCGTTATAGCTGGAACCAGAGAGGGCATAAAGATATTTGAAAAGTGATTAGATGAACAGTTTCGATTACTGGTTTAGAAGATCAGCCCACATATTTGCAACAACATTCATATCTTATTATTTTCTTCCAGATAGCGGTTACATTGGAATCCTAAAGAGGATAATCGTTCTTTCTCTGCTAATCATCTTTATAGTATTTGATATAGCGAGGCTAAAAAGAAAGAGATACAAATTGACTGGATTAAGGGATTACGAGGAGAATAGAATCGGGAGCTACGTATATTTTGGTATAGGAACATCTATACTACTTTTGCTTTTTCCACAGCAAATAGCTATCCCATGTATAGTTTCTGCGGCACTCGCGGATCCTGTGGCTGGAGAGCTAAGGAAGATCAATCTAAAACTATCTTACTTAATCGTTTTCATGCTCTCTTTTTTCATCTTCTACTCAACTTGGTTAACATCTCCATATGCAATCTTAATATCTGTAATCTCATCTCTTTCACTAACACTCAGTGAACTCAAAAAGTTTAGATATCTAGACGATGACCTGCTCATGCAAATAGTTCCTGCACTCACAATATTGATATTCTATTTAGTCCTTGGAAAAGAGATCATGCCGAGAGAGATTATCTTTCCCCTCTTGGAGGTGAGATGATTGAATAGATATAGGTTTCTCTCCATAGTCCTTGTAATCTCACCTATACTTCTCTCTATAGCTTTAGTCAAGGAGTATATAAGGTACGGCTTAATAGAAAATCTCCTTCTTTCTTTACCTATATTATTCCTAACACTCGCATTTTCTGTACCATTAATCAAATCCCTTTTAACCTATAGAGAGCAGGCATAAAGAACACAGCTCCTAGGAGAGAAAGAGCAATCATAGAGATAACAACTTTCATGAACTCCTGAAGAGCTGGAACATTCACAAAATAAACAGATATTAATCCAGCTATAGTAGTTGATGCAGCCTCTACCAAGGATAGTCCAGTTTTCTCGATAGCCTCTTCCATTGCTTTTTCTTTGTTCAATCCTTCTTCAATCCCTTCTAGATATCTCTTTGTTACATGCACACCATAGTCAACGCCTGTTCCCACGATTATCGATGCTATGGATATAGTAACTACGGATAGAGATATGCCCATTGAAACCAGTATGCCAGGCTCCAGCAGCAGAACGAACATTATTGGAACGATAGTTAGAAATGCATACAAAGATGATCTGAATATTATTATTAAAGTTGCGAATACAAGAAGTATGGAGATGAAAAGAGACCTTATCTGTTGTTCGAAGAGAAGATCATTTATGGCTACGTTTATGGCAGTCGTCCCAGTGATTGGATAGATTTTTCCTCCAGGTATAGAAGCATTTTCTATTATTGAATTAATCGCCAATACAACCTCTCTTTGCTGCTCCATGCTTAGCCCTACAGGAATATTAACATTTATTAAAGTCTCAGAGAAGTCTTCGTCAACCATCATCTCGATCTTATCTTCTAGGAGAGTATAGATTATCTGTAATCTGGTAGGATCCTTTGGTAATTCCCCAAGATTCAACTTTTTTACAACATCAGCAATCGATGTAAATGTTACTCCACATCCAGAAATTCTCGAATCACTTCTCATCCTTTCTTCCATATTGTATATCTCCTCTATCACATCCGGATCTTTTAGGTCAGCCTTTACCATTATGAGATTTAGACCTCCACTACTGCCAAATCTTTCTGAGAATTCTTGAGTCTTGAGAACAACTGGATTGTCTTTTGGTGCCATAGAGAAATAATTGACATCAGTTCCAACCTTTGGAAGAACAGCTAAAGATAGTACAGCTATTGCTACCCCAAGAAAAACTATTCTACCGCTATTCTTAACAGAAAATCTTGCCAGTTTTTTCCAAGCCGGTAATCTCACTTTCTTTCTGAAATCCAGAATAACAATCAGAGGCGGGACCATAATAATAGTAGAGAAGAAGCATAGAACTATGCCAAGAGAACAGCCGAAACCAAAATCTCTGAGAGGAATCATGCTTGATATCATCAAAGATCCAAAACCTATGGCTGTTGTGATCGTTGATAACAGAACTGCTTTTCCTGTAGTTCTTATAGATCTTCTAGCCCTCTCTACGTAATCTCCCTCCTCTTCCAGAAACCTATTCATAAGGTGTACGGAATAGTCTACACCTAACCCTAACAGTAGAGCAACGATAGCTATTGATAACATTGTTAGCTGAGGTCTAACTACGCCAAGTATACCAAACGTCATGAATATAGAGTATGCTGTCGGTAAGAATGTTATAATTAGTCCTTTAAGAGATCTGTGAAAGCCAAATAGAACGATGGAAACGAAAATTATGGCTAAGGGAAAAATGATAGCCATGCTTCTTAGATTCCATTCCCTTAGAGATTCTGTTAATGGCAACGTTCCAACTAGATACATCTTTGTACTTACATCATCTATAGCGTCTTCAGCTCTTGAGAGAATTGCTTTTTTATCTGCATCACTCGATAGCATAAATATAACAGCAGAAGCTTTGTAATCGTCTGTAATTACAGCCTTCCTTCCCTCTCCTATTCTTGCCACATACTTCATTATTTTGTTTTCACTGGAAGGCAATTCAAACTTTCCTTCTCCGAGTGGCGGCGAAAGGCTATTTTCGAGCTTAATGAGAGAAGTTATAGATGTTTCACTAACAATCCCATCTATCTCTCCTTTATCATGCCTATAGATGTTTATCTTACTCACGACATAGTCGATATCTCTTAAAGTGTCTAAATCCAAAACGTTATCACTCTCTACATAGATTATTAAAGTGTCTCCTATATTCCATTCCTCACCTATATATTTGAGAAGTTTGATGGTGGGTTCATCCTCTGGTAAGAACTTGCCAAGATCAGATTCCATGTAAAGATTTTTTGCGTTGAACGCTATGAGAAAAGTGAGGATAGTAAATAAAAGTAATACAGTTTTTGGCTTCTTCACTAGGATCTCTGTTATGTCTGGATATCTCATTTCTCTAAAGAGTAAGGAAAAGAGGTTAATTTAGTTAATGGATACGGGGTGTTAAATTCGTTAATAAAACAATAAGAAAATATTTATATTACGTTGGCATATAAATATTGAGGATTAGATATGAAATCGAAAAGATTGTTTGTATTTACGCTACCAGTTCTACTAGTACTATCTGGATTCTCGGTAATAGTTAATCCAAAAACTACTGTTCGAGAAATAAATATCAATGATATAGAGCTTTATCCCGATATACAAATAGAATTGTATGTTGATGCAGGGGGGCCCTACTATTCTGACACATTCACGGTTACACTAAGAGGGTATGCTAAAATCTTGAATGCAACCATCAATGCAACCATCATATCATATGCTTGGAACTTTGGAGATGGAACATCGGAAAGGATACAGTTATCGTCTCCTTCAACCGAAATATCGTGCACCATCACCCATACATATCCTCACGGAGGATATTTCAATGCTCTATTAAGTGTGGTTGCGAGTATTCGAGGTACCAAATTTCTAAACATCGAGACGGACACAACCTTAGTCTGCATAAACAAACCTATACCACCGGAACCTTCCGAGTATCCGAGATGGTATCGTTACCCTTACGGAATAACAACAAGCAGAGAGCTGGATGATTTTGACAAAAAGGTATGGAGTCCTGTGGCAGAAGAATGGGGCGACTACGCCGGTTTCCTAGTAGGAGAACCCATAAAATTCAAGATAACCTGGGAACCCCCAGATGAACCTTTTGGCTGGCCCCTTGTATATCCTGATAGCTATTATGCTGATATTAAGATTATAGATATGCTTCCCCCAACTGTCAAATTTATAAATGCATCAAGAGAACCTACAAAAATAGAGAAAAAGGTATATTTCGACTATGATAACATGATGTTCGTACCATTTACGGTGTTGGAATGGGATCTCGGAAAACATCACGTTTCACACAGAGTGGGGAAACCCATAATTATCAACTGTGTTGTAGAATATCTCAACTATAGCTACTTTGATATACCTGAAAAATACTGGGGTATACCGATTAATTATCTCACAACGAACTATGCGAGAGAAGAAGCAAGGAGCAAGTATGGAAGCGGCTGCCCCCCACCTTATGATCAGCATTTAGTAACTCATGTCGCCATAGCTACCGATATAGTAGAGTTCTCGGTTAGAGAATCACCTGAGTGTGGTGGAATAAAAATAACTAAAACCGTAAATAAATCCTTAGTCTATATTGGAGACGAAATCAAATATACAATATTTGTGGAAAATACAGGAAATATAAAACTTTATGATATATACGTCAATGATACTATGTTTGGATTTTCGGAATACATAGATTCACTAGAGCCAGCTGAAATAGTAACTTTGCATTTCAATTATACGATATCTCCGGATGATCCACCAATCATAAAAAACATAGCAACTGTAGAAGGATACGATGGCAATCATACGAGATATAGCGATTGGGACAAAGCAGAAGTAAAAGTCATAAGGGGAGGAATCAATGTTACCAAGTGTTCGGATAAAACATCTGCCCATGTTGGTGAAATTATAAACTATACTATCAATGTCACAAATACTGGAAATGTAAACCTAAGTAATGTGACAGTATATGATATAACTCTTGATTTCTATAGAGAGATTGGTAACCTTGGACCAGGAGAATATTACAAATTCTATATAGAACATCAAATCTCTTCTACAGATCCAGATCCATTCGTAAACGAGGTAGTTGCTAGAGGTTACGATGAACTTGGCAAAATTTATACAGACAATGATACAGCGGTTGTAGACATCATTTGCGAGTCAAACTTCTCTCTCCAGAAACTAGTTAAGTGGGACTGTCAAGGACCATACGTTAAAGATCTGACCATAACACAAGATCAGTGGAACCAAGCAAAATGGGTAACATTCAGGATATATGTAAATAATACAGGAGATACTCCACTTGATATTTATGTAAGAGATGATCTTCCAGAAGGTTTAATCTACAGAGAAGGAACATCGACACCGAAAGAGCCAGAAAAATTAGGAAAATCTCTCTATTGGAATTTCACCGATGTACAGCCAAATGATAAGATAACTATAGAATTCGTTGCAGACGTAACAGAATGCGGGAACTTCACAAACATAGTTCACGTGACAGCAAGATACGATTGTAACGAGATAGAGAAAGAGGATTATGCGATAGTAAGAACACCTCCTTGCACATGCATTCCAGGTATGAAAATAGATAAAAAGGTCTGGAATAAAGAGACGGGAGAATGGGTAGACTCTATATCAATCGATGAAAGTCCGAAAGAACTAAGATTCAACATAACTTTGGAGAATAATGGCACATGTGACATCTTTAATTTAACAATTAATGATAAACTTGGATGTGTATTACATAACTTGAGGGACTTCTACGAGTCTGATAAAGACCTGATTAGGAAATTAGTGGATGAGACCCATGGATTTGTATCTTGGAAACTAAACAGGACATTGCATCCAGGAGAAAAAATATACATGGAATTCAATGCAACTGCATATCTTCAACAGGGAGGCTCCACTTATAACCGTGTAGATGCAGTAGGTGACACATCGAAAGTTCATCTCAAAGCAGATGATACGGTCAATATTTACTATCCTATAGAGGAGCCAAAGCTCGCATTCTATCCAACAAGTATCGAGATTACAGATCCTATATACATAGGAGACCCAATTTCCAAGACTTTCGAAATCTGGAATGATGGAACTGGAACATTAGTGTTCAACATAACCGGCTATCCAAGCTATGTAACTGTAACCCCAAAGGATGGAACCTCTGCAGATTCTTCAGATAAGAAAACAATAACTGTAGAAATATCAACATCCTCTTTGGGTGAAGGAGAACATTCTGTAGCGATACCCATACAGTCTAACGATGGAAATGGTATATTCTATGTGAATTTCACTCTGATAAATCCGCCGCAGCTATCATATACGCCATTGAATATCTATCTCTATGACGTAGAAAAGGGAACAATATTCGATAAGACAATCGAAATCTGGAACGAAGGAGATGGAACATTGACATACACTCTAGCAGCAAATTGTGAATGGATAATCTTAGACCCTGAAGAAGGAGAATCCACCGGAGAGAAGGATACCATAAATGTAACAATAGACACATCTTCTCTGGACGTAGGCATACACGAATGCAACATAACCATAAACTCAAATGGAGGAAGTGGAATAGTAAGGGTACACGTTGAGGTTATTCCGCCAGCGCAACCGCCAAACGTTAGCATAGAAAAACCAATAGACGGAGCGATTTACTTATGGAACAAGGAAATATTCAGATTCTTTAGAACAATAATCATCGGACCTATAGCAATAGAGGTAAACGCAACAGACCCTGATGGAAATATAGAAAAAGTGGAATTCTTCATAGACAATACATCTGTATACAATGACACAGAGGCACCATATGCGTACGCTTTCAACGATAGGATGTTCGGAAGACACACTATAAAAGTAGTTGCATACGATGATCAAGGTCTATCAAGCGAAGCATCTGTAGAGGCTTTCATAATAAGCTTCGGAATAAGAACGGTAGAAATCGAGTAAACAAAAAACTTTATCAACTAACCCCTCTTTTAATTTTTAAATCTCATGCCTAAAATATCTGAGAAATTTAAACAGTACTCCAAGATATCGGATCTGGGAGAGATATCGAGAAGATATTTTGTCATGAATGCTTTTGACGGAGCATTGACTATGCTGGGCGTAGTCATAGGAGCATACATATCTAACATAAGATCACCATCCCCTATAATCAGTGCAGGTATAGCAGGCTCTTTAGCTATGGCTATATCTGGGATAAGTGGAGCGTACATGACAGAAAGAGCAGAGAGACTCAAGAAACTAAAATCTTTGGAAAAAGCCATGCTAAAAGAGCTGAGAAATAGCATACATTACAAATCTCATAGATTTGCTATGTTCGTGACTTCCCTGACAGATGGTCTATCACCATTCCTTTCTGCCATGATAGTCATATCTCCTTTCTTCCTCTTGCATTTCGGTTTGCTTTCTTGGAATATAGCATTTTATCTCTCCATAGCCCTAACTCTCATTCTACTGTTTTCCATGGGTGTGTATTTAGCAAAAGTTAGTGAGGAAAGTATGATAGTATACGGTTTGCAGATGCTGTGTGTGGGGATGTTGACTGCTTTCCTGTGTATCATGGTATCCCTTGCGCTGGGAGGGAGCATGACTTGATAGAGCAAGTAAAGAGAATAGAAAAAGATCTAAAAATGTTTGAAGAGAACTTATCGAGGTTTTCTCCATCTGATGAGAGGGAAGAAGAAATATTGAATTTGGCTAAGAGCTATTACCAAGATACAAGGTACTACCTTGAAAAAAGAGACCTTTTCACAGCCTTTGGTTGCATAAACTATGCTCATGGATTACTGGATGCTCTCATAAAACTAAGGTAACTCTGTCTCCAATGCTTGCCCCTAATTCCCTGGATGCTGAACCTTTATTTACGCTTATCTCTAAAAAACCTATTCCACCTATCGTTAATAATATTTCACCTTCTTTTGAGTATCCATAAGATTTCAGAAATTTAACCCTGTATTTTCTACCTTTGATGATGAGATCAATTCTCTCTCCATATTCGATATACCTTTTGATCAAACCTTCTTCTATATTTGTTATCAGATTTCCAAACCTGTCTATATGGAATATTTTACCATTTATTTTATCCTCACAAACTTTACCAAACTCCAGATTAAAATCCACATAATCCTCAATCTCTCTACCTATATCAGCCAAACTAATTCCATTAGCTATGTATGCAGCTATGGGAGCGAATACATCTCTACCATGAAACGTGTAAGTAATTTTGTCTAGGGTGTATTTCTTACCTACAATCTCGTACACTTTGAAGTTTTCACATCTTCTTGCAGCAGGCACAAGCAAACCATTGTCAGGTCCAACCAAGGTATAATCCTTACAATCTATAATTATTCCTCTCCTAGAAGTTCCTACCCCGGGATCAACTACTGCAACATGTATGCTACCTTTTGGAAAATACGGAATAGACGTGTATAGCAGGAATGCGCCTTGCTCGATATTCTGAGGATGTACCTCATGAGAAATATCTATTATCTTAACATCTTTTGCTATCGAAAGAATCACTCCCTTCATCTGAGCAACATATGGATCCTTTAATCCGAAATCAGTGAGCAAAGTTATTACTTTCACTTTAGCACCTCTATTTCATTAATTCTATCATTCACTATCATGTCGATTACCTTCTCTCCAGCCTTCTTGACTTCTTCACTCATCTCTCCATGCAGCTTTTTTGGCTGTATCCCAATCAGGATGATATCTTTGGTGTATCTCTTGATATAGTCCGTAATTATAGATAGAGGTAGGGAGTGCGTACTGAAGTGATAACCTTTAATCTTATCTGGGGGTATTATTCTTACTTCTCCAGCCGGTAAATCCATATCGACAGCATCAATAATAATAACTCTATCTGCATCTTTTGCCATATAAACAAAATTCTCTGGAACCGTCTCGCAGTTCACGACTCTAAAATCTTCAACATCAGGAAAGTTCTCAGCTATGTATGGTCCTATACCGTCATCACCATTCATCTCATTCCCTATACACATCACAAGAATCATGATTTGCAAAACGGAACATTATAATAAAACTTAATCCTCTATGTTAGCAGCTATGACGGAAGAGAACATAATAACAACAGCAGAAGGTGCAGGCGGAGAGCGTATGGATTCCTTGATAAAGAATTATATCCTTAAACATCTTTACACAGAAGATGACTCAGAGATCGGACTGAAAGATTTAGATGATTCTGCTGTTATAAATGATATTGTCTTCTCTACAGATTCCCATACCGTAGATCCATTGTTCTTTCCAGGCGGAGACATAGGAAAACTGGCTGTTTGTGGAACCATAAATGATATTTCTGTTTTAGGAGCAAAGCCAATAGCCCTATCATCTGCATTTATCATAGAGGAAGGATTTGGTAAGGATGATTTTGATAGGATATTGCGTAGTATGAGAGAAGTTTCTATAAAGTCCAAAGTTCCCATAGTTACTGGAGATACCAAAGTCGTTGAGAGAGGAGGCATTAAGGGGATGATCATAAATACCAGCGGAATAGGAATAAGGACCGGAAATTTAGATAAAAACTTGGAGGAAGCGAAAAGATATAGAGAAGTGAAGTCGAGATGGTTGACAGATTCTAATCTTGCGCCAGGCGATGCTATCATTTTATCGGGTAAAATAGCCGAGCATGGGATATCGCTTCTATCTTTCAGAGAGGGATATGGATTCGAATCTGAGATAAAGTCCGATGTTGCACCTCTTAATGGTCTAATTGATGAAATTCTTAGAGAGGGAGGGGTTGTCTCTGCCAAAGATCCGACTAGAGGTGGGTTAGCGAATGCATTGAATGAGCTTAGCGAGAAATCAAAGGTCATGATAGAGATCTGGGAGGATAAAATTCCTATATCCAATGCTGTCAGATCGGCTTGCGAGATGCTCGGTTTAGATCCTCTGGAGATAGGAAACGAGGGCAAGGTTATTGTTGGGGTTGTGAAAGAAAAAGCCGAAGATGTTTTAAATGCTATGAAAAAACATCCCCTAGGAAGAGACGCTGAAATAATAGGTGAAGTGAAAGAGGGAAAAGGAGTTTTTATGGAGACTATAGTTGGAGGAAGAAGGTATATTCCAAAGCCTATAGGTGATCCGATTCCTAGAATCTGTTGATTAAGTCAGGTAGATACTCAAGAGAACTTATCACGAAATTACCATTTCTACCACTTTTTCTGTCTAGATAAATAGCCTTGATACCAATACTTCTCGGAGCCAGAAAATCGAATTTGTAATCGTCTCCAACATGAATAAGTTCACCTTTATCTATACCCATTTGCTCACACACTTTTCTGTATACCTCTCCCTCTTTTTTTACCATATTAAAGTCCGAAACTGTGGAAAATACTCTTTTGAAATATCTCTTGATATCAAGCTTCTCCATCTGTATCTCTATGAACTCTCTTCTTGCATTTGATATGATAATGAAATCGTAATTGTTTTTGAGATTCTCCAAAGTTGGGATAACATCTGGGTAGATCTCGATTGCATAAGAATAATCTTCCATGAGTTTCTTCCAACTATAGTTTATATTGAATCTATTAAACCAGTAATCAGGATCATACCATTCCAACCTCTCTTTTCCTATCTTGTCATACTCTCTGAAGAGAAAGTTCTTGGCTTCTTCGAGATCAACATTATACTTCTCGGAATAAAGTTTTGGTAATCCCTCTAACCAGAATAAATCAGCAAATGTTGTTTTGGTTATTGTTCCATCGAAATCGAAGGAAATTACTTTTATCATAACCAAAAGCCATAATATCAAGTTTTATTATGGTTGCGATCTCTAGTCCTCATATGCCCTTCTGTTTCCTCTGTCCTTAGAGAAAAGTTTCATCACGTCTTCCCTCATCTCTTCAGGATACCCGTCTGGGAAATTGATACAACCTGTACAAACATCAAATCCTATAGCATCTATCAAAGATTCCATACTTATATAAGCCAAAGAATCAGCACCTATCTCTTTAGCTATCTCTTCCCAACCCTTTATGCTTCCATCCTTCCTTCTAGCTATAAACTCTTTCTTACTCCTCATATCTATACCAAGGTAGCAGGGAGCAATGAGAGGTGGACAACCTATTCTAACATGCACTTCTTTTGCTCCAGCATCTCTCACGCCTTTCACCAACCTCCTCATATTAGTTCCTCTAACTATGGAATCATCCACAATCACAACCCTCTTTCCTTCTAGGACAGCTCTTATGAATGATATACCTTCTTCGACTATCTTATCTCTTTTATCCTGAGTTTGCTGAATAAAAGACCTCTCGTACTTATCTTTCATTATCCCTTCATCTATTGGTATTCCTGATTCTCTTGAAAAACCGAGAGCATATCTCCTTCCAGATTCAGGAACCGGCACAACTATATCTGCATCAACCGGCGCTTCTTGAGCTAATCTCTTTCCAATCTCAACTCTGACATCATGTACAGACCTCCCTTTTATCCTTGAGTCAGGTTTCGCAAAATAGACAAATTCAAACATACAAGGATACTCTTTCTTTTTTATGATCTGTTTCTCATAGATATTCCCTTCGGTATCGATAACAACAACACTTCCCCCAGGAATATCTTTGATATAGTTGAATTTAATTTTCTTGAAAACTCTAGTTTCTGAGCATATGCAATACATCCCATCCTTTTCTCCCAGAACTAGAGGTCTTATCTTGTGAGGATCGGTCATAGCAAAAAGTAAAGGATTCTCTCCAGAATCAGTAACAAAGATTGCAGAATAACTGCCTTTTATCAGGGGCATAACATTCTCGGCAGCCTCGAATATAACATCTGCATCAATCTTTTTTCCATATAATTGGTCAGCCATTGGAAGGAGGAGCCACTGAATATCACACTCTGTTCTAGGTGTTCTTTTAGTTAATTTTCTTATTTCAGCTCCATTGTAGATATTGCCATTATGTGCAGCGGCAAGAAAAGGATTGATCACGTATTCCGGCTGAGCATTTCTTTTTAAAGATTCTATATCATCCATTCCTGCAGTCGAATATCTCGTATGACCTATACCTATATTTCCTGGAGTATCTATCTTTCTCTCTTCGTTAAAAACATCTCTAACTAACCCATAATCCTTATGCATGTGAACATTACCATCGTATGTTAATTTACCAGCAGAAGACTGACCTCTATGCTGAAGAGATATCAGAGCATGATAGATCAATCGAGATACCGGTTTATCCCCTATAATTCCGACAACACCACACATAAGCAGAGAGGAGAAAGACGGTCTTCATTTTAAATCTTTTGAAAATATAGTACATGATATGCTCCCAAGAGAAATCAAAGAACTTTACGAAATGAGGAAGAGTGACATAGAGAGAAGATTAAAGGAATTTAAAGAATTGTTTGAAAATTCGAACGATGATAGGATATTTGCAGAACTCATTTTCTGTTTGCTAACTCCCCAATCAAAAGCAAAGATCTGCTGGAAGGTGGTTGAGAATCTTATGGAAAAAGATCTGCTGATTCATGGAAGCTACGAGCAGGTTTTGAGAGAACTGAAGGGTGTTAGATTTAAAAAGAATAAGGCCAAATATATAATAGAGGCTAGAAAAACTTTCACAAGGGAAAACGAAATTCGTATAAAAAGTGTGATAAGTAGTTTTTCAGATTCTAAGAAAGCAAGAGAATGGCTTGTTAAGAATGTTAAAGGGATGGGTTACAAAGAAGCGAGTCACTTTCTGAGAAATATAGGATTTGGTGAAGATCTTGCAATTTTAGATAGACACATTCTGAAGAATCTCAGATTACTCAGAGTAATAGAGGATATACCGAAGAAGACCTTGACGAAAAAGAGATACATGGAAATAGAGAATAAAATGAGAGAGTTTTCGAGGGATATAGGTATACCCTTATCTCATCTGGATCTTCTGTTTTGGAGTAAGGAGACGGGCGAAATATTCAAATAGAATAACGTTTTTCGTAATATATATTTCAAAAATCGAACAAAAAACTTAAATATTCGTAATATATGTAGTGTATGGTGATAGAAAAATGGAGGAAAATAAAATACCTCTCTTAGGAGATAAATTTCCAGAGATAGAAGTGCAAACAACACATGGAAAGATAAAACTACCAGACAAGTACAAAGGTAAATGGTTTATTCTATTCAGTCACCCCGCTGATTTTACTCCAGTATGTACAACAGAATTCGTGGCATTTCAGTTGAGATACGAAGAATTCAAAAAACTAAATACAGAACTGATCGGCCTGAGCATAGATCAAGTTTTTAGCCATATAAAATGGACGGAGTGGATCAGGGAAAATATTAAGATAAAAGGAAAACCTGTCGAAATCAGGTTTCCAATAATAGCAGATGATACCGGAAGAGTGGCAGAGAGATTGGGACTCATACATCCGGGAAAGGGTACAAATACCGTCAGAGCTGTATTCATTGTAGATCCTAAAGGGATAATCAGGGCAATACTGTATTACCCACAAGAACTCGGAAGAAATATGGATGAAATTCTGAGAATGATCAGAGGTTTTCAAACCTCAGACAAATATGGGGTAGCTATTCCAGCAAACTGGCCAAACAATGAGATCGTAGGAGATGATGTCATAATACCCCCAGCAAGTAGCGAGGAGGAGGCAAAAGAAAGACTAGAGGCTGCAAAGAAAGGAGAAATCAAATGTTTAGACTGGTGGCTGTGTCACAAGAAGGTGAGATAAATGTTGAGTAAAAGAATGTTAAAAGCATTAAACAAGCAAGTAAATGCCGAGCTATATTCGGCTTATCTCTATCTTTCGATGGCAGCTTACTTTGAATCTATAAACTTGAAAGGATTTGCGAACTGGATGAAAGTACAAGCCCAAGAAGAACTTACTCATGCGATGAAATTCTTTGATTACCTAAACGAGAGAGGAGGCAGGGTTGAACTTGATACAATAGAGAAGCCACCCACGGAGTGGAATTCGCCATTGGATGCATTCGAGACCACCTACAAGCATGAAACCAACGTAACAAGAATGATTAATAACCTTGTTAACATGGCCATGGAGGAGAAAGATCACGCAACCTACAACATGCTGCAGTGGTTTGTGGCGGAGCAGGTGGAAGAAGAGGCAAGTGCGGATGAGATAAGACAGCAGCTGAAACTCATAGGCAACGATGGCAGAGGAATAATGATGCTTGATAGAGAACTTAGGCAAAGAACGTTCACACCACCCCAGGAGGAGAAACAATGATGTCGAAAATACCCATAGAGCTAAAGAATATGGAAGGAAAAGACATAGAAAAAGAAGTGCTTAGAGTTGCTATTATAGCAGAGTTGGATGCCATTAATTTATATGAGCAGATGGCGGCGATGGTGAAGGATGAGGGAATCAAAGCGGTGCTAAAGGATGTGGCAGATGAGGAGAAAACCCATGTGGGTGAGTTTCTTACCCTTCTCTTAAAACTTGATGAGAAGCAGGTTGAGGAGATGGAGAAGGGGAGCAAGGAAGTTGAGGAGATTTTAGGAGGTGAATGAATGGCGGAGAGGTATGAAGTATATAAATGTGAGATATGCGGAAATGTTGTGGAAGTGCTTCATGGCGGGAAAGGGCAATTAGTGTGCTGCGGGCAACCCATGAAATTAATGGAAGCGAAAAAGGAAGAGCAGGGATATGAGAAGCATCTGCCAGTTATCGAAAGTAGAGATGAAAAAGTGATTGTTAAGGTCGGGAGTGTTCCTCACCCTATGGAGAGTGAGCATTACATAGAGATGATAGAGGTTATCACGAAAGATGGAAAAGTATTTAGAAAATACCTCAATCCAGGAGAAGAACCAGAAGCAGAGTTTAATGTTTCTGAGATAAAGAAGGCAAGAGAGTACTGCACGATTCATGGTCTTTGGGTAAAAGAAGTTTAGAGGTGAGTGAATGAGGAAAATGACGGAAAAATCTTTAAATGAGGCGTTTGCCGGCGAGAGCATGGCACATATGAAGTATCTGATATTCAGTGAAGTTGCAGAAAAGGAAGGTTATTCAAATGTTGCCAGATTATTCAAAGCTATAGCATACTCTGAGTTTGTACATGCAAAAAATCATGCTAGAAATCTGGCTATGATAAAAGAAACAACAGATAATCTGCAATCAGCTATAGATGGAGAAACCTTCGAGGTTGAGGAAATGTATCCCGCATATGATGCTATAGCAGAACTTCAAGACGAGAAGAATGCACAGACAGGGATAAAATATGCTCTTGAAGCTGAAAAAATCCATGCAGGATTGTATCAAGAAGCAAAGCAGGCTGTACAGTCTGGGAAAGATATTGATATAGGCGAAATATACATATGTCCAATATGTGGTTACACGCACGTTGGAGATGCACCAGATAGATGTCCAATATGTGGTGCATCTGGTAGAGAATTTAAAAAATTCTGAGGTGATTGTATGAATAAGGAGGAAATGGTTTTGAATGCTTTTAAGAAGGCTGGTAAACCTTTGAGACCTGGAGATGTAGCAAAGATGACAGGTTTGGATAGTAAGGAAGTGAGCAAGATAATAAAGAAGTTAAAGGATGAAGGAAAACTCATTGTTCCGAAGAGGTGCTACTACTCTTTACCCTAATTCTCATCTTTTCATTATTTTTGGTGAGGTTTGAAGGAGATACAAACATTTATGTCCCTCATAAGATGTGCATAGTGAACACAAATCAAAACCAGAGAAATACGAGATGGTAATTGGTGGATACTCCATCTACAATCAAAACAATCTTTGCCATTTTTAGTTTCCTACCATCAAGGATCTTGCCATCTTTATGACTCTTGGAATCGCTCTCATGAGAATGAAACCCTTTCTTGAGATCAAATCCTTAATCAGATAGAGTGGGCGCAGGTAAAAAGATATATATGCCTTCTGAAACAGCTTCGTTATCTGCTGAGCTGTAAAGTTTTTGAGTTTCATCACGGGATCTAAGGTTGTATATTTTCTCCAATCAAAGGTCAATATGAGCTTTCTTGCCAATGCATATTTCCACAATCTCGTTCCAGGATATGGTGTAGCTATTGTGAACTGAGCAAAATCTACGCCTACCTTCTTTGACAATTTTATCGTTTTTTCTATATCCTCTTTTGTTTCCTCTGGAAATCCGATAATGAATGCTCCAAGGGCACGAATCTTATGCTTTTTAGCTTTCTTAATTGCAGAAATCGATTGCTCTGGAGTTATTCCTTTACCTATGAAATCTAGAGTTTTCTGAGAGCCTGATTCTATCCCAAAATAAATTGTATGGCATCCGCCTTTCTTCATTGCCTGCGCAAGTTCATCTGTGAATATATCAACTCTGGAGGAGGCTGACCAGGAGATGTCAAGACCTTCCTCTCTTATTCTCTTTGCGATTCTCATGGCTCTTTTCCTATTTAACGTAAAAGTATCATCCAGAAACTCTATTTCCCTAATCCCGTATTTCTCGTGAAGATATTTCAATTCCTCAATTACCCTGTAATCGCTGTGTCCACGCCACTCCCTGCCAAATTGAAGAGAAGAGGAGCAAAATGCACAGTTGAATGGGCAACCTCTGCTTGTCATTACAGTTCCAAATCTAACGCCATTAACCTGATACTTTTCCATAGGAAGCAAATCATAAGAGGGCATTGGGATTGTATCAACATCTTTTATGAGAGGACGAGAAGGATTATTCTTCACTTTATCCCCCAAGTTTATGCTTAGTCCTAAAATATTTGAAGGATCCTTGTTCTTCTCTAAGGTATTGATAAGCTCTTTAAATGTCATCTCTCCTTCTCCTCTCACTATGAAATCTATGTAAGGGCATTCTTTGAATGTTCTTTCTGGCAAAAAAGTTACATGGGGGCCACCCATTACTATTTTCACGTTCTCGTTGTACATCTTTGCCACTTCTGCAATTGCATAGGCATCTGGAATCATCGAAGTTGTTGATGTGATGCCAATAACATCGGGGTCATACCTCTTTATCACCTTTTCAACATCATTATAAGTAAAATTCTCAGTAAGGGAGTCAACTATTCTAACTTCATGCTCCTCTCTGATCATTGAGGCAAGATAAGCTAATCCAAGGGGTGGACCAGTTGCTCCAACTACGGATTTTACAGCACTTATGGTCGGAGGAGATATTAAGAGGACTTTCATCTCTCAATCAACGCTTCCTTAAGTTTCAACCTCTCCCAATCTTCCTTTTTCAAGACACAGCCGGGATCAGGAGCCTTTAAATCTCCAAAGTATGCATAGGCTCTCGCTCTACAGCCTCCACAAATATACCTAAATGAGCATGAATTACAGGCATAGTCTGATGCATCCCTATCTCTTAACATTCTCATTACTTCGCTGTTTTTCCATACGTTGACAAAACCATCCTTTAAGACGTTTCCAACCTTAATTGGTATAAACACGCAGGGCTGGATATCGCCGTTATGCTCTATTGAACAATAGATTCTTCCAGCTCCACATCCTCCTATGAACTCTGTTAAAGCCTTGACCGCTCCTCCAAACTCTCCTGGTAGCTCGAATTCCGCAAAATGGGTTGGTGATACCTTGCATTCTCTTCTAGTTATCGATACTCTAGCATAGGATGGAGATGTGGAAAAAATCTGCAGCTTTCCTTTTTGCCATTCATCATACAGATAATTCATCAATCTTTCCCTCTCTTCAGGACTGAGATCCTCTTCCACTATACCCTTCGCCCTTCCGGTTGGTATGAAATTGAAAACAATGAATCTGTCAACCTTTAGTTCTCTCGCAAGCTCTATTATCTCTGGAAGTTTGTCCATATTGTAACGGGTTACTGTGGTTGCTATACCCGTTGATAACCCAACATCTCTTGCATTCTCTATACCTCTCACTGCTCTCTCAAAAGCTCCATTAACTCCTCTGAATTCATCATGAGTTTTCGCATCTGGTCCATCTAAACTAACCTCGACATATCTTATTCCAACTTCTTTCAATCTTTCCGCAACCTCTTCCGTTATCAAGGTTCCATTCGTTGCAACGGAAAGATAGAAACCTTTTGATTTCGCATAATCAGCAACATCCCAGAAATCCTTATTTGCCAAAGGCTCTCCTCCCGAGAAGGATATCGCGGCAACCCCAGCCTCATCTAATTGATCAACGACTTCTTTTCTCTCTTCAAGCGTTAATTCATCTTCCGCAGGCTTATTACTTGCGTTTGCATAGCAATGCCTGCATCTAAGATTGCACTGCTTTGTAAAGTCCCACACAACCATGAAGGGGGCAACAAGTCTTTGAGGTACAGTGATACCATATTCAGCTATACTTCCAATGATAACCGCAAAACCCTTTCTCATGTAAGGATCCTTTAAAAAATCTCTTATTGCTTCTCCCTCTACATTGAATCTTTTCGCTCCTCTCTCTATCGCCCTGCCTATTATGCCAGCATAAATCTTATCCATCGCATTCCCATCTTCTACGCCAGCGTATATACCAAATGCCTTCTCTATCTTCTTTATCCTTGCCATTCTTTTCACGACGAATCTCAGAACCTTGTTGTCCAGAACCCTGTTCAGATAATCTATGATTTCAGCCTCATTCATTTCCTTTTTCTCCATGCCACCTCAACCCCCTTTGTTTTGAAGGTGATTTTCATACTTTAACCTTTTCAGTCTATAACCTAATCCATCTATAGGAAGTTGTAACAAGCTCAATCTTATCTTCAGTTACCACTGGTTTGGAGAAACTGTGCTCCATCTCCATATCTATCTCTTCTATCTTTATATCCATCAGATCGAGTGGTTTATCAACATCAACTCCTCTTCTCATCGCCCATTTCCTTATACTTTGTACAACCAGTCTTGAACCTAGCTTTGCAAGCGGTAGAAACATCACAAGATTTGGATTTTCCTTTGCCACTCTTTTCAATCCCCTGTCAACCTCATAAGCAAGGTGGCGCCATGCATGATAGATGTGCAAAATCCTTCCCTTTGTGAGATGTTCGTTTGCATCGAAGAAATTACCCTCTTTCAAACCAGCCATTGGAATAAAGCCCAGAGGAGTTACGGTGAAATGAGCCTTCTCTCCAAGTTTTTCTTCTAATTTTTTCTCCATCGTAAGTATCAATCTTGCGGTATCGATATTGTCTTCATCTGTCTCCCATGGTAAGC
>JAPDJO010000035.1 GCA_029259115.1 Thermoplasmatota archaeon
AACCTACTTTTTCCAATACCTCTCATCTTCTTTTTCCCTCCTTACCTTTTATTTCTCCTCATCTTTTCATTCCCGATCCACACCGTGGATCGGGCGCAAAGGTTCGCAAGGTATACAGAAATGGTATTAAATACCTTACGAACCTTCACGTCTCTTCCTCACCTTTCTCCATCGTAAATGACTACCTTATTTATAAAGGTTGCGATTTTGTTACCTTAAAATCAGATTATCTATCTTGTGGAGTGGTTATCTCCTCGACCAATCTCATACCCGCAACAACACCATCTATCGAATGAATGACAGCGCCACACTCTTCTATCACCTTCTCAACTTCTTCATAATCAATATTTTCTCCCTCTATGGTTATCTTCACATTGTCTGTATCTTTATCAACCTCTTTCAGAGATATGTTAACTCCCGATATACCTTCTAGATCTCCTAATCTTTTTGCGAGTTCTATCACTGTAGGCACATGCGGCTTCAATACATCCAATATCAGCCTTTTTATTGCGCTCACTTCTTTTGCACCCTTGAGAGATTATACCTTATCGATTAATAAAATCTGCTATTCAGGTTTTTTCAACATCTCCACAATACCTTCAACATCCCAAACCTCTATGTCTTGGGGTTCTGAATCAATGCAATCTCTGCTCTGCACAACCAGTATCTTCCTGCATCCTTTGTACCTACTGAGTTTTTCCTCTATCTTTCTTATTTCTCTCCCCTCTATCTTCTCTTTCCACTTAACCTCACCAACCACTCTTAACTTCTTGTAATCTACAAAAGCCAAATCGATCTCTAGATCGGGCTTCCTTATCATAAATGGTCTCATTCCAAATATCTTTGATAGTAGCCCTCTGAAGAACTGTTCAACATGTAGAGGAAATTTCTCAGTAAAGTACTTCTTTTCCAGCTCGCTCTCTGAGAAGTTGTACTTCTCATCCAAGTAGTAATAAAGATCTATCATTGGAGAATGGATAAAGTAGTAGTATCTCTTACCACCATACTCTGGTATCCTCTCAACGGTACCGATATCGATAAGCGTTTTCATATACGGTTTGATTGAGGAAACATCTTGCCTGTCGATGAGTTTGTTCGAGTAGAGGTATGTTGAGATCTCAGACAATGTAGCTCTCCCCGAACTGAGTGCTCTCAATATGCCCTCGTATCTCTTTGAAAGTTCTTTCTCCTCTTCGGTAAAAATCTCTCCCACCAAAGATGGAACAACATACCTTAGGCTTCTCAAAATCTCGATCAAATCGCTACCAAACCATCTCAGTAGAATCGGTTCCCTTAGTAGACCGCTTGCTCCACCAGCTCTTTTGGATTGTGTATCTTTTCTGACAAGTTTAGAAGAATGTCTCTTTCATCTATCAGTTTCATCTGATAGTCTAAAAACAGACCGAGAATGGGAGAGTCTTTTCCAAGCAACCTCTTTGCAAGATGGAGGGTCGATGTTACCAATATCAGATTTTCTGGAGATTTAACGTGGATCCATTCCAAAAAAATCTTCCGACAACCTGTGAAACTCGTCCACAACCACTGTTCTCTCTTTCCTCTCCTCTATCAACCTTTTCATCTCATCATAACTTATGAGTTCCTCTCTCTGCTCATAGTATATACTTCTATCCCTTCTAACGAAGAGATAGATAGCATCTCTAAATGTGCTCTTTACAAAGAATGTTTTACCAGTTTTTCTTCTTCCATATACGATAATGGGTGGCTTCAACTTGGATATTCTAGCTTCATCGGTGTACCTTCTTACTATAATCACGTAACCTTTACTAGAGAGCATGCTAGAAGTGAAGCTACAGAAGATTCTGACACAGATCTGATGGTGGTCATAAAAGGGGAGATCAAACCAAGAGGGAGATTGACAAGATGATAGACATGAGGAATATAGAAAAACTAAAAGTCCATTGCTCATAAACATAAGAAAAGAAGATATTTTGTGAGTCGATTAGCAGAACATTAAATTAAAATATTGAATTTTATTTATCTGTAGATGCCCGCCTTAGCTCAGTCTGGCCAGAGCGGTCGGCTGTAGACCCCCACGCTCTGGGCAGGAACCGACAGGTCCCCGGTTCAAATCCGGGAGGCGGGACTCTTCCTCCAAATATTTTTAATCTCCGCTCTCCTTTCAATTGGAGAAATGAGATCAAAAGCAGTTAAGGTTCCACTCAACGAAGGAGAAGAAACCAGAAGGATCCTGCGAAAGGAAGGCATCCTTCGTAAAGATCTTGTACCGATAAAAAGGGATTGTTTCATCCTCTTTCCAGTTGAAAGAGAGGTCGAAGGCTTTGAGATTGTAGAAGATGATTTCAGACCCAAAAGAAAGAGAATAAACAGTTACAGAGATATCGTAAACATCCCCAACAAACTAAAAGAAATTCTCCCATCATCGTATGACATCATTGGAGATATCATCCTAATCAAAATCCCTGATGGACTCAAATCTTACCAGAGAGAGATAGGAGGAGCTCTACTCAAAGCCCACAAGAGCATAAAAGCCGTATATCATGCAGAACCGGTAAGAGGAGAGCTTAGGGTAAGAAATCTGGTGCATCTTGCGGGAGAGAAAAGAACAACCACCATCTACAGAGAATACGGCATCGAAATGGAGGTGGATGTTGCAAAGGTCTTCTTCTCTCCCCGCCTTTCTGGAGAAAGATACAGGATCGCAAAACTGGTAAAGAATGAAGAGATAATAATAGATATGTTTACTGGCTGTGCCCCATTCTCTTTGGTTATAGCAAAGCATGCAAATCCCAAAATCATCTATGCCATAGATATTAACGAATATGCCATCGAACTCGCAAGAAAAAATGTCAAGAGAAACAAGATGCTTCACAAGATAGAAGTCATACATGGAGATTCGAGCAAAGTTGTGAGAGATCTCGCAAAGAAAGGCATAAGAGCTGACAGAATCATAATGAATCTTCCCTTTAGAGCCAGAGAGTTTTTACCAGATGCTCTCGAAGTATCAAAAGATAGTACCATCATACATTATTACTCTGTCCTGAATGAAAACCAGATAGAGGAACATATAGGTCATCTGAAGGATATCACGAATAATCGCATAGATGTGCTCAAAATAAATAGGATAAAAACTTATGCACCGAGAGAGTTTTATATCTGCTTTGATATCTCTGTTAGCAAGCCGGCGTAGCTCAGCTGGTAGAGCGGGTGACTTGTAATCACCAGGTCGGGGGTTCGAATCCCTCCGCCGGCTTACCTTTTTCTCATCAACGATATCAGAGATGTTATAAGCAGGGCAAAGATTATAATTGTTGTATCAAAACCGGGTGTCTTCTTTTTCTCACTTATTTTTACGTATGTTGTTGATGATGATGTTTTGCCGTCATCGTCCTTGACTGTTAACTTGACTTCAAAAATTCCAGATTTTGAATAACTATGTGTCGGATTTACCCCATATCCTACAGATCCATCACCGAAATCCCATATATATTCAACAATTTCTCCGTCTGGATCATAGCTACCGGAAGCATCGAATTGTATTGGTTCATTGATATTTCCGGAGTAAGGACCTCCTGGGTTTGATATTGGTGGAGTATTTTCGATTTTGCCTTTACTAATCTCGACTTCCGTAGTTTTTGTATCGCTCGTTCCGTTATTGTCAATGACAGTAAGAGTTACTATATAGGTTCCTTCTTTCTGGTATGTGTGAGATGGATTTGGATCTAGAATTTCTCCACTACCATCCCCAAAATTCCATCTGTAAAAAACAATTTCTCCGTCTGGATCATAGCTACCGGAAGCATCGAATTGTATTGGTTCATTGATATTTCCGGAGTAAGGACCTCCTGGATCTGCGATAGGTCTATCGTTAGCGGGTGGTACAGGTAGTGTTGAAAATGTCCATATATCAGATATTGTTTCGAGTTTTGAATCATTAACTACGACGTACCATGCCATAACAGTATCATAAGGTAAACGAAAAGACAATGATGCAGTACCTTCGTTAGGTACACCATGCCTCTCTCCTATAAGCTCGTCATTGCTTGCATCATAGAAATAAACCGATAGAGAGTTACTATCTGGATCAGTGACCTTGACTTGTAATGTGGGATTTAGCCCTACATTCGTTTCGCCATCTTTTGGAGCTATAAGTTCTGGCTTATCAGGGGGTTTTAGGAATGCCCCTGTTGGATATCTATCTACTCCACCTCCCGGTATATCATAGGGGTAATCGCCGATACCATCCTGGTCTCTATCAACTTCATTATAATCGTCCCAGAAGTTACCTATTTCACCATTATCCCATAAGTTTTCACCTTTCTCTATAGCATTTACACTGTTGTCCATAAAGATATTTTTATAGATTGTATTGTCATAGCTACCTTTTTCCGCGTAAATACCGTATAAATCTGATTTTGTTATGTTATTTCCATAGATCTGTGTGTTTGTCCCTCCTAAGAAAATTCCTATATCATTATTCTCTATAGAGTTGTTCTTTATCTCGCCATTATCTGAATGAAAATCTATACCAGTAGGGTTATCCGAGATAACATTTTTCGCAATTATGGCATTATCTCCCCCCTGAATCTCTATTCCACTAACTTTATTGTTCCACATAGTGTTGTTGGTTATATTCAAATTACTGCAATCTTGTGCATATATAGAGTATCTACTAAGGTCAATCTTGTTTCCGTAAATTATAGTATTCAGCGAATTTTGTATTTTTATACCAGCATCTGTTGAATTTACTATTTCATTGTTGACAAATGCGGTATCCGTTGAAGATCTTAACCATATGCCCTTCCCCCCATCTATTATATTGCTACCTATTGTATCACCTGTGGATGAATCGATATATATAGCCCAGGCCGTGCCATTAATTATTATATAATTTCCCTGGATCGTTACCGTATTGCCCGTGATGTAGATAGCCGCAACGTAGCAATTGCCATCGGCAATTATTTTGAGATCCTCTATAGCGACCATATCGGCGAGTATCTCGATAGTATACCTATTTTTATCGTTCCTCCATATCATTACATTGTGTTTGTCTATAGCCTGTATTTTCACGCTCTTATCTACAACAAGAGTTTCATTGTACACTCCAGCAAATACGTATATACTATCTCCATCTTCGGCTTGGTCTATAGCATACTGTATGGATTTATATGGATGGTATACACTTCCATCACTATCTGGATACTTGTAATTGACATCAACATATATGTCTCTAGCTGATGATAGGAAGAGGATCAAAGATCCTAATGCAACAGTGAAGATGATTAACAGCAATGCTGTCCTCGTTTTCTCAAACATCAGCTAGATATATGCAAAAATACATATTTTTGATTTGTGTTGTCTAAGAGCATGAGAGTTTGTGTGGGAGGAACTTTTGATATCCTTCACAAGGGGCATAAGGCTCTCTTAGATAGAGCCTTTGAAATCGCTGGAGAAAAAGGTGTCGTATTTATAGGTATAAGTGATGAAAAACTGGCTAGCCAGAAAGGTGTCATGTCCAGTTATGAAGAGAGGAGAGAAAGAGTTGAAGACTATCTACAAGAAAAAGGTTATAGGAATTACAAGATAGTTCCTATAAGCAATAAGTACGGCTTAACATTAGATGAAGACTTTGACGTTATAGTTGTATCTGAAGAAACTTCCGAAGTCGCTAAGGAGATAAATAGAATTAGAAGAAAAAAAGGGCTAAAGGAGATCAAGATAGAAAAAATACCCATGGTCATGGCAGAGGATGGAAAACCTATTTCCTCAACCAGGATAAGGAAAGGGGAAATAGACGAAGAGGGGAGAATGTTGGAATAAACTCTCTATTCTCCTTTCTGAGGATTTAGTTATCGATATAGCCAGCCTCTGGTGTTAACTTTGAGGTATATGTCTTTGCGTTGTATTAAGATCATTCTATCAAAGTTCAAGTAAAGATTAAATAGGGATTTGCGATAGGGGAAGACATGGTGTATGCAATATTCGAGGTTAAGAAGGAAGATTCTAGGAAAATAGATCAAGTCTTGAAAGATGATCTAGTTAGTAGGCAGAGTATAACAACCAGAGATGCATCTGCTCTTGACATAGATAAAGATGTAGTTTATGTTAAGATTGAAGGCAGCGAAGAAGGCGTAAAAAGGGCGGAGGAACTTTTCAAGGATATGTCAGCAAAGAGATTAAGCGATAAAGAGGCGGAGGAAATTAACGAGAAGATAAAAGCCCAAGATGAGAGTGCAGCTCTTGGAATGGGAAATATCTTTGGATAGATCTATAGACTCCAGTACTCCTTCAAAATCTTTTTTAATTCGTCTATTCTATCCTTCGCATAGACCGTTTCTTCAACCTTTTCTCTATAATCAAGTTCTTTCCCCGACATAGCGAGTATCTCTGAGAGAACGAGCATACCAAGTTTCTCCAGATTGTATCCTCCTTCCAAGGAGCAAATTATTCTAGGTTGCACTGATTTTAATTTACATATAATTTTGTAAAAACTCTCCGCAGATAATCTGAGACCTCCGAGCATATCCTGATAATGGGAATCAAATCCCGCAGATACGATAATTAAATCAGGTTTAAACTCCTCAGCTATAGGGATAAAAACCTCATCCATAGCCTCAAGTACGGTTCTCTCTCCAGCACCTCTCGGCAGAGGCAGATTTATGGTGTATCCCTCTCCATCTCCTTCACCAATCTCATCGATATCTCCAGTTCCAGGATAGTGGGGAGAAAGATGGAATGATTGGTACATTACTTTGCTACTCTCGTAAAATATATCCTGAGTTCCATTCCCATGATGTACATCATGATCAAATATCAGCACCCTTTTATTCTTCTTTGAAATTGAATAAGCTGCTAGAGCAACGTTATTCAACAGACAGAAGCCCATAGATCTATTCTTGGTTGCATGATGGCCTGGAGGTCTCACTAGAGCGAATCCGTTTTCATCTTCTCCAGATATTATCTTAGAAGCAAGCATAACAACCCCGCCTGCCGCAAGCCTTGCTATATCATAAGAGCCTAAGCAGACATATGTATCTAGATCGATCCAACCTCCGGTTTCACTAAGCTCTCTTATTTTTTTGATCATTTCTTCTGAATGAACCTCTAAAATATCTTTTTCGTCGAGAGGTTGCGGAGAGATTATGTTCAGTTTTTCAAATGTCTTGGATTTTCTAAGTGTTCTCATTATAGATACTAGTCGCTCCGAGTTTTCTGGATGATTGAATTGGTCATGTTCCAGAAATCTATCTGAATACACTATTAGGGTCATCATGAGAAAATCACTTTTGATATATTTAAGTAGTTGTTATCTATTTTTACTGGCAGATGGGGGAAACTCTGTTAGGGATATCATCTGAATATCTATACATTCATAAAAGAAAACCGAAGTCTGTAGAAGAACTGCATTCTCCTCACTTTCTTGTATTTTCAAAGGATGAAAGTATAGAAAAGGATAGGAAAAGACTGATAGATGCTTGGAAAAATTCACAGGACACTCCTCTAAGACACATAAAAGATGTTGGAGAGATAGAAACATATAGGAGCTTCTGGAATTTTGATAGAAAGGTAAAAGCCTTTAGGGTCTATGTAAATAGATCGTTCTTAGTTCCTGAGGTTAGCGATTATATCTTTTTTAACTTGAATCTGTACACAGCTGAACATGATATTCCTTACCACCAAAGGGTTCTTATAGATCTGGCTGTCGAAGATAAGATATGGATCTTGGATACGGAAGGGATGAAGAAGGATCTGAGGGTCCTCGTCTATGATATAGAAACAACAGAATTCGAAGAGGGTAGAACCGATCTTCCTATAGATATTCTTGGATATTCCTCCTTCAACGTATCGATAGAATCTGAGAAGAATTTGGACAAAGAGGAATTCAAATTTGAGATAAAGGATATTCCTTCCAGCTGGGAAGATTGTGAGGTTGTTCAGTTCATATCCAGAAATGAAGATGATGAGATAGATAACCTGCTAAAATTTTGCAACCTGATAGAACAGCATGACATCATATCTGGCCATAACATAGTTGGTTTTGATAATCGCCAGATACATGGCAGGATAGAGAAGATCCTTAAAGAGAGGATGGAAAACCTATCAAAAGATCAAATAGATCTCTTTAACAGATTTTTGAATCAGTACTCCAGAAAAGATAAATCCTTCCATTTTGGAGTGGGCTCAGAGATAATAAATCTCTATCCATCAACATTCGATACTTATCTAGGAGTAAGAAAGTTCTATCCCTATCTTGACGACTTCAGCTTGAAATCCGTGGCTCCATTCCTAGACGTAAAAATAGAAGATAGAGTGTATCTCATGCCCAGTCAGATAAGGATAGATGATAGAACCCTGAAGTATAACAAGCAAGACGTTCAAGAGCAAGCAGGCGTAACCATAAATCTACTAGAGCAAGCCTTACCTCTAGCATTCACCACATGCATGCCCTTTGACATGTTGCTAGAGAGTGGAGCAGTGAACATGTGGGATCACATGGCAATGATAAGGGCTACGAAACTGAAAAAGATAATACCTCCACTTGTCAAGGCTTTACCTTTATCTGAGAGCTTATTGAAGATGTTCCCAAATGCAAAAAGGAAGGAAGAGATAGTCAAACTTGCTAGGGAGAAAAAGGCTCAGTTATCAAAGGATCTCACAAGAGTTGTGAAATATGGAGTTGAGATGCCTGACTGGGTTGAGTATCCAGAGGTGATATTCAACAGATCTGCAAAAGACAGAGATGAGATTTTGAACTACCACATACCTGGTGGAATGACAATAAAACCTGATAAGGACGCAAATTCCCATTTTATTCCATGGTACTATGTAATCGTTGCAGATGTCGGAGCAATGTATCCAACTATACTCAAAGCTTTGAACTTTGGTGCAGACGTTGTTAGATTGGCAAGAAAGGATGAGATCCCTGATTACTGGGTATGGCTCAAGAAACTGCCAAAGGAGTTTCTTGAAAGGCGTAACATAATGTGGAAGGTTGTGGACTCTGAAGAATCCTTTGCTGATTCAGGTTACATGGTTGGAATAAGGATAGACAAAGAGCCTGGCGTCGTGAATAGAGCAATGACAGGGATAATGAATGTCATAGCTAGGATAAAAGAAGAATTAAAGAAAGAAGATGATCCTGAGAAGAAGAGAAGATTAAAGATGATTTATCAGAGTTTGAAGGGCGCAAGAAATGCTGGAACTCATGGAATACTGTCAGCTCCTACAGTGGCAGGTAGACAATTCAACATATGGGGCGCCGCTGCGATAACAACAAAAGGTCAGGAGATTCTTTTTGATACTCTCAACAGATTGAAGGAGAAGGGTATAAGGATAGTGTATGGAGACACTGATGGTATATATCTTGCATGTTCCAGATCTATAGAAAGTGTTCCTGATCTGGCAAAGGCTTTGGGAGTAACGATAGGAGGAAAGAATGATCATTGGATAACAAAACCAGAGATTGCCTATAATGCAATAAAGGAATGCTCAGATATATGGAAGAAGAGATTGAGATATCCAGACTTCGAACTAGAGCCAGAAAAACATGATGCCATGATCTTTGTGAAACACAAGAACTATTTGATATTTGATGGAAAAGATGGGAAGGTTGAGATGATAACCAAGGGTAACAACTTTAAAGGTTCTGATAAAGCGAATATAGCTAGGAAGGTTCTGGAGAAGATAATGATAGAGGTATTAAGAGAAAACTATCACTGGGAAAATGAAGAGGAGGCAAGGAGAAGATTAAGACATTCCATAAGAGAGAAGACGAAAGAAATTGTTGGAAAGATAGATCTGTCAAACGTTGATATAGATGATTTAACTTTGGTTCAGTCGGTTCAACCTGCTAAAAGATATCAGCTCAATAGGGATGGAAGTCTATCTAGCTATGGAAGGAGAGCAAAGGCTCTGGAAAATCTCCTTGGAGAGAGTATAAAGACGAGGGTGAAGTTTAAGTTTGTTGTCACAAAGAAGCCTTTACCTGGAATACCAAATCCTTCAAAAAGTGGAGTTAAACCCATAGATTACATGTATCCCATAGAACTGATAAAAGATCCAAATGAGATAGATCTAGATTGGTACAAGGATATGATAGAGAATTTTGTGAAGGGTGCTTTTGGATTATCCGATCTATCTGTAGCAAGGCAAAGAGGACTGGATGCGTGGATGTGATGAGTAAGATCAAGGATATTCTTAGAAGGATAGACGGTAAAAGTTACAAGTTCTACAAAAATCTTGAAGGCAAGTACAGATTGGATGGATTCGAGCTTTACATAGACAGGGTTCAAAGTGATCCTTTTGCGCCGCCTTCAGATTTTAGGATTGTTGTAGAAAATAACTTTCCCGAGGAGTTTTACGAGAATAGATCAAGGCTGGTAGCTTTCGAGGATTTCTTGACCAGAAGATTCTATTCTTTAGCATTGAGCCTCAGCAAAAAGATTGGGAGTGGTAACAGTGGAATGATTTCTATACTGAGACCTTCTCAGCAGGTACTTAAGAGAAGTTGTGTTAGGGTTGACAGGAATATAGAAGTTAGGTTTCATGTTGGTCTTCCAGCTAGAGGCAGGAAGATATTGGGCAAAGAGGCTGAGAGGATAATCATAGAAAAGATTCCGAGATTGGTTGATGGATGTCTCGTTTTTAGGAAGGAAGATTACAAAGATATAGAGAATCATGTGAAGGTCTCGGAAGATGCCGATTTCATTAGATCCAAGCTTAGGTCAAAAGGATTGGTAGCATTTATAGCAGATGGATCTTTATTGCCTAGAGAAAGTGGAATATCTGAAAAGCCTCTCAGGAATGCAATTAGGTTTGAGTCTCCTGAAAGTCTGAGGGTTGAATTTGATTGTCCCAACAGGGAAATAGAAGGGATGGGGCTAAAAGAAGGAATAACTCTTATAGTTGGAGGAGCCTATCATGGGAAGTCTACCCTTCTCGATGCAGTATCCAAGGGCATATACAACCACATACCTGGAGACGGAAGAGAGTTTGTTATCACTAGAGAGGATGCGGTAAAGATAAGAGCTGAAGATGGAAGATATGTAGCTAGCGTCGATATCTCTCCTTTTATCTCCAATCTTCCAGATGGAACAGATACCTCTAACTTCTCAACAGAAAATGCATCTGGCAGTACATCTCAAGCAGCAAATATCTCTGAGGCTTTGGAACTTGGATCCAGATTATTTCTCATAGATGAAGACACCTCTGCAACAAATCTTATGCTCAGAGATAGGAGAATGCAGGAACTTATTCCAAAGGAGAAAGAGCCTATAACTCCTCTAATAGATATGGTTTCATCCCTTAAGAAGATAGGAGTATCCATAATAATGGTCGCAGGTGGCATAGGAGAATACTTTGACGTTGCTGATACCGTAGTAATGATGGAAGATTATTTACCCAAAGATGTAACCAAGAAAGCGAAAGAGATATCGAAAAAATTTGAAAGTAAAAGACTAAAAGAGGCACCAAGAGAGATCAAAATAAGAGATAGATGTCCTCTCAAGGAAAGTATTAATCCATACATCAAAGGTAAAAGAAAGGTAAAAGTTGCAGATATGGACAAAATCAGGTTTGGAAAATATACGATAGATTTGAGTAAAGTGGAACAGATAGTTGAAATAGGTCAAACGAGAGCTATAGGAGATGTAATCTTTCTACTAAGAAAAAGATTTTCTGGAAAAGAGAGACTGAAAGATGTCCTCAAGGGTATCGATGGGAAAGTTCTTGACATATTACCCAGAACTGGAGATTATGCAGAACCGAGAATATTTGAGATAGGTTTTGCTCTTAACAGATTGAGAAGTCTGAAATGTAGACAGTTATGACGTTGTAAAGGTTTGTCCTAGTTCTTTGATTCTACTCAGCAGAGCAATCGCTAGATCTATCATCATATCGTAATCCTCTTCTTTTTCAAGCAATCCTAAAACGGTTATGTCTACGAGATTCTGTGATAAATAAACACATGGTGCAAGATGCCATATGCCAATAAGTTTCTCCTGTATCTCATAGTCTAATAGGTTATAGGTAAAATATTCATCGTCCCCCTTTACTATAAATTTGTTATCGAATTCTTCCGAACCCATTTGTATGTCTTTCATACCAAAGGCCTTAGCTATCCTCGAGAGAGTAGTCTCCCTGTAAACGATTACCTCGTGATTTAAGCTAAGATCATGAAACACATAAAGAGTGGTTTTAGGTGGTGAATACCTACTACCTGGCTTAAATCTGATGACTAATTTTGCTCCATCATGATTAAATTGTAATGATGGATAGATAATCGGATACCTCGTGACCTCTCCACCTCTTTTTTCTGCTATGCGTTGCAGAACCTGGATAAGCCTTTTCCTTCGCCTATTCATCAGAATAAGAAAGGTTACCAAAACAAGTGCTATTACTAGGATTGACAGAACCGATAGAAAAGGAAGGTATTCAATATAAGTTACCTGTTGATACATAATTATCCATTTCAGCAAGTTTTTATTTAAATTTTACTTAAAAAATTGTTCATAGTCGGGCATAGTAACCTTCAAAAACTCTGATTTTATGTTTATTAATACCTGGGCGGGTAACAAAGGGGCTATGTGGTGGACTGCAGATCCACTTACGTGGGTTCGAATCCCACCCCGCCCTCTGGAGTGAGGAGGGTAAAGCTTGTAATAATAGCAATCCTCCTTCTCCCCGCATTCTGTCCCATATCTGTAGGAAAAGGAGAGACAAAGATATGGATAAATGAGGTGATGTATAATCCAGATGATGGAGGGACTGAATGGATAGAGCTCTACAACCCAAACAGCTTTCTTGTTGATATATCCGGATGGTATATCTCTGATGATCCAAGTCCCTATTCTCCAGGTAGAGAAGGCGCATGCAGATTTCCAGAAAATACCTTCATCTCGGAGAAATCTTACTTGATTATCGCAGAAAACGGTTCGGCATTTTACAGGGAATATGGATTCTATCCAGATTTCGAGATAGAAGATTCTAATGAGAATGTAAGAAATCTCGTTATTGAATCTCGAGGTTTCAAATTGTCAAACAGTGGAGATGATATTCATCTGTTTAATGATGGCTTGGAAGAAATAGATGTGGTATGGTATGGAGATGGTGGAGATCTCGGTAGAGATGGTTCTGCACCAGGCGTAAGAAGAGGCTACTCTTTATCGAGATACAGATACTCTGGTATACCATCGAATGATTTCAGAGAGAGTAGTATACCTACGCCTGGCGAAGAGAATTTTCTGCATAGGGAAGCAAAAATAAGCATCGATATCTTTCCAAAATTTTTGCCCAAGATAGAGAAAGGAAAAGAATACAGTTTGATTTTTCTAATCAAGGTGAGTTTGAACACCTCTACAGAGGGACACTGGAGGATGAAAGCATATGTTGTGGGCAAAAACGATTCCAGATACCCTTCTACACAAACGTGGAATGGTGAAGATTGGATTTATTCATATAGATATGCCTTCGAGGGGTATGGGAACTTTTCAGAATGGATAGCTCTGAGGTTTTGCAGGAAGTATGAAGACTACGAGAATATAGAGAATGGAAGTGAGGCTTTTATATACGTGAAGTGTGAGATTGAGAATGATTATCTCATCGATTTCAAGAGAGTTTATTTATTGGATATGGACAACTCCACATCAAACGCAAGTGAAGGAGGTCTCGTTATAGGCAGGATAAACGAGAGGAACAGGATAATTATGCTGAAAAGTAACGGTACAGTTCTCTCTACATCTATATCCGAGATAAACCATATAGAAGATGGTAATCCAGAAATAGAGGGATTTTTCAAGATGTATGCACCCCTTGGAGTAAGGTTAACATTGGTTGATGAAAGAAACAAAGTGTTGAGAGATGGTTTGTTTGCAATTCGAGGATATTTCGATGTCAATGCATGGATGGGAAGATACCTCTGGGTGGAAAACTGCGGAGATTTTCCAGAAACTATAATCATCGAAGGGAAGAAAAGAGCTCATGTGTTCCTCTATCCTGGAGAGATAGCAGATATCAATATCTCTGAAATTGGTGGAAACGATATTCTAGTATATGTGGAAGAAGATCCATCGATCTGCAAACATCTACGCTTACCAAGATATAAAGAGGATATCTCCATAGCCTGGATAAAGATTGAGGGAGCTGAAGATTTCAATTTGGGTCCAGGGAGGGTTTACAAGATCAGGGTGAGAATTGATAATAATGGAGATGATGAGATAAGAGATATCATCGTCAAATTTTACCTGGATGGAAAAGAGATCGGTTGGAAGCTGTATGACCGCATAGGGAGATATCCGAAGTACCCATCTGTAATATTAGATACATCTGGCTTGGCCGGAAGGCACAAGATAACGGTTGTGATTGATTATGAAGACAAAACCTTGGAGAAATCCATCAACATTAACATTTCAGATAAAGAGTTGGTAAGAAATATTCTTATCACAAAGGTGTTTTGCTATGGTTTCTCCTGGCTTGATGGAGAGTTTTTAGAGATTTGTAATCAAAACAATCAAAGTATCGACATATCTGGATGGTATTTTACAGATAGACCAAACGAAAGGGTGGATAAACAACCAAAGATAGTATTTCCAGAAGGGAGCATAATAGAAGCTGGTTCTTCTATAGTTATCTCATCGAACTCCTCTGCCTATAAAAATCTGTTTGCTTGCTATCCAGATTTTGAGTACAATTTTGATATTCCCGAGGTTAAAGACATGATAGAAGAGGGTTCGGTTATCCTGAATAATAAGGCAGATGTGATTGCACTTAAAGATAGGTATAACAGAACCATTGATGTGATCATCTACGGGGAATGGAAGAGGGTTATTGGATGGGAAGGGAAGCCGGTTGGAAGATTAAGAAAAGGAGAGATCTTTGAAAGAAAAAGAGAAAATGGGCCCTACCTTGATACAAACACATCATTAGACTGGAAAATTGTAAAGTTAGGTAGATCGAAGATCGATACAACTCTGTTTTCTGGTAATATGGGGATAGTTGGTGCGGTCTCACCTGACTGTTCTTTAAGTGTTTTGATAAAAGAGTTGAACACTACAAAACGATTCGTGATACTAAATTCTTATCTATTTGCAAATCCATGGATAGAGGATATCCTTATGAGATTGATGGAGAGAGGAGTTAATATAACTATTTTGGTCGAAGGCAACCCCGTAGCTGAGAAAGAAAATAAAGATTCTCTGAAGAGACTGAAAGACGAAGGTGCGATAATCTATGAGATGAAAAGTTCGGATGGATATAGGAGATATAGATTCGATCACGCGAAATACTGTATCATAGACAACCGCTCTCTAATCATAGGAAGTGCAAACTTCGATCGGAATGGGTATCCAAAGGGAAAAGGGAATAGAGAATGGCTGGTTATTGTGAGAAACTCTTCTGTTGCCAGATTCTTCTATAGATTGTTTAAGATGGATATCAGCATGCCAGATGTTTGCGTGGTAAACATCTCTGCTCGTGATGAGCATAATGAACCTTTTGCCCCTGAGGATAAATTCCTTCCAAGAATGGAGCCATTGGAGGTAGAAGATAATGTTACCATTTTACCCATAATCTCCCCAGACAATAGCGAAAAGGTTTTGGTAGAGATTCTCAGAAGAGCAAAACAAAGCATCTACATAGAACAGATGATCTTTGATCCTTATGAGATCGATAGATTAACTAGAGAGTTGATCAATGCATCCCGTAGAGGGGTTGATGTCAAAATCATCGTCAACTCGAGATATGCTGAAAAGGAAAAGCTATCTGTATTACGAGACTATGGCATAGATGTGAAGTTGGTGGATCCAAAAGATTTGGATCTAACAAATATACATGTTAAAGGTATCATAGTAGACAACTCTACGGTTGTAATTTCCAGCATAAATCTGAACCATGGTTCCATCTATGAGAACAGAGAAGCTGGTCTCGTTATAGAGAATCAAGAAATCGCGAGATATTTTGCAAAAGCGTTTTTCTTGGATTGGAGGATGAAAGTGGAAAGTTCCGAGAAAGATTATAAAAGTGTCTTTTTGTTAACCTTTCTTCTATGTCTAACACTCACAGCGATACTGAAAAATTGGAGGAGTAAGATAAGATGATTAACCATTTGCTCTCGATAGTTTCGTTGATTATTATAGTTCTGGCCTTTCTATTCGCATATAAGAGGAACTTTGGCGTCACTCTAGCTCTTCTGATTTCCAATTTTGCCATATTCATTATCTCTTCTCTATATCCAGAAGTGGTCTTCGATCTTGGATTTAAGCCAACCTATCTTTATGAAAATCCTGCAAGATTGTATACACTTGTAACAACCATGTTCTTACATGCAGATTTATCTCATATACTTGGAAACATGATCACTCTCTTCTTTTTAGGGATTCCTTTCGAAAGGAGAGTGGGTTGGAAGAAATTTTCTCTCATCTACTTTATCTCAAGCATAGGCGGAGCAGTACTCTATTCCATGATCAATCCAAAACCTGTTTTGCTTATAGGAGCATCTGGCGCGATATTTGGCATATTGGGAGCGTTTGCACTCGCATATCCGTTTGATGAGATCATCATGCCTTTGCCTGTGTTTTTTGTTGCTTTCCTTACTAGGATAAAGGTAATCTACGCTGCAATATTCTTTGGATTCTTGGAGATAGCTTTCAGTTTCTTTTCATCCAGCTATGACAACGTAGCTCATGTAGCGCACATTGGCGGATTACTAACGGGTATAGCGCTATCGTATGTTCTTCTCAGGGAGAGAAAAGTAAGAATAGGTATAGTTGAGTACAGAAACTTAGAAGAGGTTTCTAACGATGTCAGATTGATAGATAGGATAAGGTATGAGAGTATACCAGAGGTGAGAAACGAGTGGATGAAGGAGTTTATCAGGGATTACAGATGTCCCTACTGTGGAGGAAAGCTAAAAATCTTTAGAGGGAATATCTATTGCAAAAGATGTGATCTTATCTTTAGATGAATATGTTTAGTGTAGTATTCCATGGAAGATTAGGGATGACAAAATATAACCAATTATAGCTCCGGTATTCAAGAAGGGCAGACCCGCGTGGGGCTTATCTTTAGATGGAAATACCATTAGACAAATGAATCCTGTGATTATTCCAGCGACAACCGATAGGGATATCTCCAATGAGGAAGTGAAGCTGTAGGCTGAGATAACAAGTATTCCGGGTATAACAACATCTCCGACACCAACAAATAGTGCATCTCTCTCCTTTCTTTTTACCTGCTTCTTGAGGCCTCCGACTTGCTTCCTGAACCTGTATTTTATCTTGTAGGGTATTATGAAGAGTACCGGCAGTTTCAGATCAACTATTGTATCTGCAAGATCTATCATATGCTTTGTTTTGTAAACGGATATGGCATCATAGAGAGCGAGCACGATCAGAAGTGGAATAACCAAATATGGAGAGATGGAGATGCCGAAGATTGTTACCGCGCCTATGCTGAGGATTATTGCAGAGAGATCTATAACATACCATTCAGGGTAAAGCAGGAGAAGAATGATGAGTGCTACGGGTATTGCTAAAGAAAGTGCATTCGCGACAATACTTGTTACAAAGCCATAAAGCAGAGCTTGGAATAGGGTGAACATTGTAGCGATGATTGCGAGAAGTACAAACACATGTATCGCTTCCTTCTTCCACAATTTAGCAATTATGATTATCAGCGCGGTTATGATAAGTAGGGTTGCAATGAAATAAACTATGTTTGCAGGATTATCTGGATTTTCAAACGCTCTGATACCAAGCCTTTCAAACTTTTCAGCAATCGCAATCGATACAAGATACACGAATAAGAATATGGAGATCATACCAGCTATAGATGGTATTCCTCTCATGCTATCCTCCTCCAGAGATTCAAAATGCCGTATTTAATAGTATATCAACAAACCTTAATAACCTCTAGAGTATCACAGGCAGAAAGACATGGAAAAATCGAGCCGCAATGATAGATATCCTAAACTTTACATTGCTTTATTCCTGATACTCGCTTTAGCGATAACCATTAGATCTCTGCCAGCATGGACAAACGCTGCATGGGGTAACGATTTTGGGATATACTACGGGATAACCACATCCATACTTAAGGAACAGCATATCTTTGTAGAGTACAATGGATGGGGAAGTTCGTATCAGTATTTTCCCGTACTCTACATGACATCCATAGCGGTGCATCTGATTACAGGCATGGACATCTTCTGGCTCATGCCTAAAATTGCTCCAATCATAGGAGGATTAACCGTTTTGATAATCTACTGCATGGTTTCTTACCTTTTTAAAGATAGAAAACTTGCCCTCCTCTCTTCCTTATTGCTTGCGATAGCTCCATTTCATGTTTACCAAACCAGCCATGCAGCTCCACTAACGATGGGTCACTTTTTCATGCTGCTCTCCATCTACCTCTTTTTAAGATGTGTGAAAGGTAATTTGTCTGCAATGGTATTTTTGATTCCCTCTACGCTTCTGCTCATCCTATCTCATCATCTCTCAACCTACTTTTATCTCATATCCATAGATGCAATCTTTCTGGTGAGTTTAGTGTTGAAAAAGAGGGTAGAGAAGAGAGACTGTGCACTCCTCTCCTATCTACTTCTGGCGGCGCTTTCAACATTTAGCTACTGGTCAATAGTTGCGAAACCGGTTTTCTACAATTTCATGCCCGCTGGCTTTCCTCTTGCTCCGCATCAAACTGTTATCCTCTACTTTACTCTCCTTCTGTGCAGTTTCTTCCTGATAACGAGATGCGAGAGTTTAAAGAATAGATTGTTCAAACTCGTAACCGCACATCCGAAGATGGGTTACAAAACAAAGATTATCCTGACCTTTCTCCTGATTATATTCTTTGAAATTCTCTTCATGCTGTTTCCTGTGCCAGGCGTGAAGGTAAGGATAAATCCCGCTACAATCATCTACTCCATACCTATCGCTACTCTCTTCAGTTTTGGTACAGCTGGATTGAGCCTGTTAAAAAGGTCTGAAGAAGGTTTACTTATCCGTTGGTGGTTCATCGCGATATTTGCATCTTTCATTTATGCTGTTGTGTACAGGGAAACCTCGATCTACCCAGATAGGCACTTAGAGTACCTTATGGTTCCTCTTTCTATAGCGATTGCGTTTTCTTTCAGCAAGTATTTCAGAGAGTGCAGATTTCTACATGCAATGCACCTGAGTAAAACAAAGTACTCAATAGGTGTGAGCCTCATCGGTCTCTTGATGTTTTCGAACATGGTGGTTGTCTATCCAGCCTTCGATTCCATAAATGCAGCGGATGAAAGAATAACTGATCCTTGCATAAACGCTATAGAATGGTTGAGAGAGAATGTAAACACTAGCTTGGTTATAGCCTCGGATCACAGGTTATCCATGCTTCTCTGGGCGAATGGCTTTAATTTCGTTTCCGATGAGACAAACCTTACATGGACCTCTGAGTCTTGGGAAGAATGCAAAGCAGAGATTGAGTCCCTAAATATCTCGTATATCCTGATTGATGATATCATGAAAGATAAGGTAGTGAATGTTGGCGTCGGGAAATACTACCAGATGAGTAATGCCTCTTATGAAAAATTCAGAAGAGAGCCTTTTGAGTTGGTTTACAGGAATGCTACTTATAGTATCGATGGAGAAGAGATCAGCTGGGCTGAGATCTACTATGTAAACTGGAGTTATGTCTATGGAAGGGATGAGAGTTAACTTTATAGTCGAGGATATGGGGAGATTCAAATACCTTGGATGTGCAACTGTAGCGAGGGAGATATATCTTGCTTTGAGTAAAAAGATTGATGCAGATTGGAATGGGAAAGGTTATGATTATGAGATATTCCATTTCCATACATTTGGACCCTATGCCCTCTACAGACTCAAAAGGTCAAAAGGTATCAACATCCTTACTGCACATTCCATGCCCAGCGTGAATGTGGGCAATATAATAGGAAGTAGAGATCTCTGGGAAAAGATCTATAGATGGATATACAACAAGTTTGATCACATAGTGGCGGTATCGAATGTGTGCAGAGAGGAACTGATACAGATGGATGTAAAGAAAGATTCTTCCGTGATTTACAACGGCATAGATCTTTGCAGGTTTGTATTCTCCGAAGAGAAGAGAGAGAGTTTCAGAAGGAGATATGGTCTCAAAGATAAGTTTGTTGTGCTGAATGTTGGTCAGAAAACACCCAGGAAAGGTATATACGATTTCATTGAGGTTGCAAGGATGTTAGAAGATGTTACGTTTGTCTGGGTTGGAGGCACTCCATACAGCATACTTTCCAAGGATTGGAAGAGGGTGAAGATGATTGAAAGAGATTTACCTAAAAATGTGATATTTCCCGGATTCATACCAGACATCACCGAAGCATATTCTGGAGCAGATGTATTTTTCGCTCCGACGCATGGCGAAACTTTTGGCTTAACTCATATAGAAGCTATGGCGTGCAATTTACCCGTAGTTACGAGGGATTTGGAGGTTTTCAGAGAGATACATGGTGATAAGATACTGTTGGGTAAAAACGTGGAAGACTTTGCAAGAATAATAAAGAGGTTGAAAGAAGATGAGGATTTCAGAAAGAGATATTCCAACTGTAGGAAGCATGTAGAAGAGAGGTTTAACATAGAAAAGATATGCAGGGAACATATCGATCTCTACAATCGCTTATTGGATGGGTGCAGGTCTTGATGATTGCAGAGAGAATTGGAAACAATGTGGAGTTGAAAAATGGAAGGTACAGGATTCTGAAAAGAGGAGATCATTTTCTGTTGAAGGAGATCCTCATAAAAAAAGAGGAGCTTAAATACGCTTTTATCGGTGGGATGTGGTATTACAGAGGGAGGTTTTCCTTGGAAAGCGATATCTCACTACCCTATCCCTTCTCAACATACTACACAATCAAGATTCCGGATAAGATACATCAAGGCAGGGTATGTAGATCTCTAATATATGTAAAGATGCCTGTAGCGGTTCTGCAGTTCAGAGATAGATGTCTATGCATTGAGTTTGATCCGGTAGTGAAGATAAAAGATAAAGAGGTCTTTCCTTTTGTGTCGCTTGATGAAAATGAAGAACATTTTATGATCTCCTTTCACATATTCAACGAGTTTTTCATCAAGACCAAGAGAAACGCATGGCTGGGATTTGGTAAAAATAGGAAGATTTGTCTCAACCTGAAAGAAGGAGATGAATTCAAGTTCAATGTAAGGATAAGAGAGTTTAGTGACTGGAGAGCTTGTATCAAGAGGATATTCTTGGAGAGATTGCCAGAAAAAGTGAGTGTTGATGATGCGGAAAAGATATTCTATAGAGGGAAAAGAGCTTTATGGAGATCCTTTGACGAATTGACTGGAACATTCCTGCAACTTCCCTGGAGTGGAACAACTGGATTCGTTTTCGTAAACTCCAGCTACTCTTTACTCTCGTTTGAAGCAGTGAGGCTCTATTATTTCACGAAGTGGTACAGAGATAGTGGAGATAGAGATTTCTTGGAATGGAGCAGAAGATTGAAGGAGCTGCTCAAGAACCCTAAGCTTTATAAGAGAGAGTTGAAGAAAGGGGAAGGTATAGCCTGGTATAACATGACCAACTTGGGAAGGAAAGGTCTTGAGGGATTTTTTTATCTGGATTGTGGATACTCCGGCTACCCTGGTGGACAAGCTACTGTTGCATTTAACCTTCTAAGATATCTGGAAATGGAAGAGGATGCGGATCTTGAGACACTAGTAAAAGATTCTCTCAGATATATCCTTTCAACTCAAAATGCAAACGGCTCCTGGCCCATGGCGATACACCAGGAAGGAATGTTGAGATTCAGACCTGAAAAACTGGAAAAATATGAAACTACTGGAGGGACCGCAGAATGCATCAGGGCTTTGCTCTTGGGTTACAGAATGTTCAATGATGAGAGATTTCTGAAAAGTGCACTAAAGGGATTAGGATATCTAAGCAGAGAGTATCCCATATGTTATCATGGTCTCAGAGATATTGGAATAAATGAGGTTGAAGCTTTCTCGGCAATAAGCGTGATCGAAGCTTTCCTGGATGCATATGAGCTTATGGGCGACGAATCTTATCTGGAAAATGCCATAAATTATGCATTTTACACACTTACATGGTTTTATCTGTGCGATACCGAAAGTTGGAAGATGAGTTTCAACTTCCATCCGATATCAGAATCTATAACCCCAAGACTATCCCCTTATGAAAGTGCATTGATCGTTTCAACGTATTTTAGGCTGTATGACTTAACGGGAGATGAGTTCTGGTCAAGAATTGCAAGAGTATGTTACAGAGAAGTAACCAGATGGATCAGCAAGAATGGTGGTCTTTGCGAGGGGATCTTTCCTGATCTTTCTGATGGTCTCAGACCTTTGCCTATGGAACAGACGTTCGCTACCGTAGAGCTGATGAATGCATCCACCAGATTTTTCAATTTTTCACAGGGGTTTCAAAGATCTCTCGAAGAAGGTGAAGAACTTGAATTGAGAGTATCGGATGATAAAAAGAGGGTTGCTTTGGTCTACAAGGATAAAGAGATTCTCGTATTCGATGTTGAGAAATTCAAGATAGTCTCTGTATGCAACGCTAATCTCAACAGCTATGGCATCTCGATCTCGTTTTTTGATCCATACTCAACGTGGAACAGAATAAAAATGAAAATAAAGAAATTACTGAGAGGAAGGTATGGTAAGTTTATCCTTGGCTTAGGTGAAATCGGGCACTTTATTAAAGGGGTGGAAGAGCCGAAAAACAGAAAAAGATTGAAGATCAAGATGTTTGAGAATGTAAGAAAAAAAGATTTTGGCGTAGAGGTAGAGAATGGCTCTACAGTTAAGGTTTTCTGTCGGACGGATCTACACAGAATGGAGAGCAAGATAAAAGGATGGTTCGATGGCAAAAGTTTCCACATACTGTTTGATCCCATAATCATAGAGGTTCTGGATCACGATCTATACTGCACAAAGGTATTATTCCCTGTGATCGGCAGTAAGTTAAGATCATCAGAGGAAGGAAAACTGGTATTTGATGGGTTTGTTCTGCACATGGATTTCGATGATTTGGTGATAACAGAAGATTTTACAGCAATAGATCAAACTCTTTCAACCAACTGGACGCATGGAGGAGTGTATAAAGGCAGATTCATGATAGAGATACCGCAACTGAAATAAAAGAAGACTTCTTTCAACTGTTTCTTGGGATGAGCAAACCTCTCTCCATAAATAAATGGTGGCTTCCCATCTCGATACTCATATCAATTGTAATGATAGCTCTGGTAATCTATATGACCGTGGATAGAGAAACCATCCACTACCTTTTCAAGATAGACCCTTTTTTCATCCTGATTGCAATATCATTGCATATAGCATCATGGTTTGTCTGGGCTCTAAGAATACTTATTCTATCCAAACTTGCAAAGCCAGATTGCAACATGAAGTTCATCGATTCTATAAATGCGGTTATAACAAACCTGTTTCTCGCAGCGGTAACCCCATCGATGGCTGGAGGTGAACCCGTTAGGATCCAGATGCTTTCGAAAAAGGGTCTTGGTGTAGGAAGAGCTACCGCAGTTGTTATAGGTGAGAGGATATTTGATGCTATCCTTGTAATCTCTCTACTTCCTTTTGGGATCGCGGTAATAATATCACAAACCGGTATAGCTTCCAGCAGAGCGGTGATGCTTGGTCTCGCGATTGGGCTGGCACTATTTTGCTTAGGTATAGCTATATTCATGTACAGCCTGCTGAAACCGGAAAAGATCAAGAATATTATCATAAGGTTAAATGAAAGATTCTCATCGATACTAAAGGGGAGGATAGATACCGAAAAGTTCATCAGGACGATCGAGGGATTTATTAGGGAGTTTCAGATCGGGTCAAAGTTCATATTCAGCATGAAAAACAGCAGGGGTGTAATTGCTGTATTCGCTCTCACTGCTGTGTATTGGTTTCTCGAGTTTCTTGTTGCATCGTTTGTTCTACTTAGCCTACATCAGGATCCAATATGGATAAAATCTGTAGCTGCTCAGATTCTGTTACTTGTCGTCATAATGATACCTTTGACTCCAGGGAGTAGTGGATTGGCAGAAGGAGTGGGTAGTCTGATCTATGGCAATATGGTAAACTTGTCGATACTGGGCATATTCATCGCTCTCTGGAGATTTTTAACCTACCACATAAACATAATCGTGGGTGGTCTTTATCAGTACAAATTGGTCAAATCCTTCCTTCCAGAGTACTAATTACTCAACTATCAAATCCTTTGAGTTTTTATCCGTTGTAGAAAGCAGAAACTCGTTACTCATACTGAGAGCATTTACCGGACAAGCATCGGTGCACTGTGCACAGAATGTGCATCTGTTCACATATATTCTTATCTTCTTCTTATCCTCTATGTACTCTATGGCATCTGAAGGGCATACTTTTGTACAAAGCCTACAACCTATACATTTCTCTCTATCATAGACTATCTTTCCTCTGAATCCCGGAGGTGTTTCGATTGGCGGATTTATCTTGATCTCCCCTTTCTTAACAGCTTCGACAAATCTGCTCGGAGATGATGGAGCATATTTTGCTGGAAATAGGTTTGTGAAAGGTCTCCTGAACATCTGCCTTATCAATTCTCCTATCATCGCAAACCTCATATCCATCCCCTTGAGATGGCAACTTTGTCAAACATCACAAGAACTAAACCTATTAAACTGATTAAAGTCAAGGTTATCCAGTACGTGGAAACAACCTGATCTATCTTTAGCCTGGCGACGCCCACCCTTATAAGGGTTACAGAAAATAGGATGACCAGGAAAACCTTCAGCAAGTAGAACAGAAAGTCTGCGATGTATGCTGCATAACTAGACAAATTAAGGATCGGTGAAAGGTTGTACGGGAAGAAGAGAGTCACTATGATTGTAGCCATCGCTACCGTTTTTACCGCATCCGCTAGATAGAACATTCCCAGATTTCTTCCCGAGTATTCAACCAGTAGACCTCCAGCTATCTCTGTCTCAGCCTCTGGAACATCAAATGGTATCTTTGAGAGCTCTCCAGGTGTGACTATCACCAGAATTACTAGCAATAGGAGTAGACCTAGTATCCCTAAAATTCCGACGTTATTCCATATTGGATATGATGCTATGGAGGAGAGTGAAAATGGATTTTGGACATTTGCTTCGTTCAATCTCCATGCAATAGAGATTATCGCTATTGCAAGAGGGAATTCATAAGAAATCATCAAGACCATCTCTCTCTGGGCTCCAACCGTAGCATAGGGTGAACTCGATGCAAATCCTCCAAGTACCATGGCAAGGGATGGTATCATTAGAAGGTATAGGATCAGTATCAAATCACCCTCTGTAGATAGTATCGGTCCAAAACTACCTATCGGCAGATATAACATGATCGTTATAGAAGATGCCAAAGCTATTACAGGAGCTAAATTAAACAGCCATCCTACCGCCTGTTCGGGTACAATATTCTCTTTGGAGAAAAGCTTTATCACATCCCAAAAGGGTTGTCTTATGGGTGGCCCTACTCTAGCCTGCATGTGAGCAGCTAATTTCCTATCTATACCTTTGTAAAGTAAGCCAAAGATGATTGTAAATATAGCTATCCCTATCGCTCCAAATACAGCTTTGAATGCCTGATCTATTATCTCAATCATCCGATCAGCCTCCTGGTCTTTTCGATGCTCAATTTATGAAGATACTCATGTGTTACTATCTCTTTTCTTCCATCCTTCACTATAGCTACTCTATTGGTACAGGAAAGGCATGGATCTGTAGATGCAGCAACGATGGGTATATCCGCTATCTGCTCGCCTTTTAGCATGGGTATCCATGGCATGAGATTATTATAGGTTGGTGCTCTCACTTTCCAAGTATATGGTGTATCTTGCTCTCTCATCTTAACGTAGTGTATAACCTCTCCCCTCGGTGCTTCTGCTCTACCTACACCATCTCCAGATGCTTTTTTGAGTAGAGCTAAGAGTTTCGCTACCTTTGGTTCAAACATTATCTCTCCATCTGGCATGTTGTCCAAGCATTGCTCAATTATCTCTACCGATTGCTTAACTTCCAGCAATCTCACAATGATCCTATCGTAAACATCTCCTCTTATCTCTCCAGTGAGTATGTCTGGAGTGATATAATCTATGTCAAGATCTCCATAAGCCGCATATGGAAAGTCTACCCTGACATCCTTCTTTACCCCACTTGCCCTCGTTGTTGGACCTACCGCGCAGAGTTTGAGAGCATCTTCCTTTGTCAATATTCCGCAGTCCCTACTTCTCAACTTAACCGTCTTATCATCGAGGAAAACATGCTTGAGCTTTTCAAACGATTTCTTGTAGAAATCTAGTGCTTCTCTTATCTTTGGATACTGCTCTTTTGTTATATCTCTCCTCACCCCTCCTATGGTAAACATGGCTTTCGTTATCCTGTTACCAGTAAGGTACTCCAGTAGATCCAGAACCTTTTCTCTGACTCTCCATGTTAGGTAAAGAACAGAATCAAATCCTATCTCGTGAGCGGCTACACCTGCCCATAGGATGTGAGAATGGATTCTCTCGAGTTCCGCTATTATCGTTCTTATGTACTGAGCCCTATCTGGGACATCTATCTTTGCAGCATTCTCCACAGCTATACAGAATGCAAAAGGGTGAGAAATGTTACATATACCGCATATCCTCTCAGCTATTGGCAATATCTGCAAAGGATTTTTCCTATGCATCCCTATCCATTCTATCCCCCTATGGACATGCCCTACTTTGAAATCAACGTTTACTATCCTCTCTCCCTCTATCTCGAACTCAAACATTACAGGCTCCTTTAGCGCGGGATGCACTGGACCTATTGGAATAGAATAGCTAACCTTCATCTTCTCTCACCTCGTAAAGATCTCTAATCATTTTATCAGGTCCTGTTTCATCCCTGCGCCATGGATACACGCCTTCTGGAAAGTCTTCTGGCAGGAATATTCTTCTATCATCAGGTATACCCTCTATCTTTATTCCCAGCATCTCCTGCTTCTCTCTCTCTGTAACCAGTGCTCCAGGGATAAGATCACAGATCGTTGGAACCGTGAGATCATTCTTGGGTAATTCAATTGAAAAGTTTATTGCTATTTCTTGGTATTTTCTTCCATAGTATATTGAAAAGTGATATATCAGCTCCACAGTGTTACCAAGATCACTGCCAGATATTATGGCAAGGTGAGGATAATCTAGCTCCATGAGATATTTGACAAAGTCTTTAAGTATCTCTCTCCTCCCCTTAATCCATAGGTTCACTCTTTCCCTTTTCTTAACTCCAACAGCCTTCTTATCTATAGTTATATCCTTAACTTCAAATCTCTTCTTTATCTCCTCTGCAAGCTCCTCTGCGGTCAGTATCTTCTCGCTCATCTCTTCCCCTCCAAGCTCTCCAGTTTCAACCAAGCTTTGACTACACCATCGATTATAGCTTCTGGTCTTGGAGGACAGCCAGGCACATACACATCTACGGGAATCAATCTATCAACCGGACCAACTAGGTTGTATGATGTATGGAAAGTATGACCAGTGGATCCACAGTTTCCAACAACTATAACAGCCTTTGGATCCGGAACTTGTTCATATACCCTTTTTACCTTATCTGCCATCTGTCTGGTTACTGGACCAGTAACTAGCAAAACATCTGCATGTCTTGGAGATCCAACAAGCTTTATTCCAAATCTCTCAACGTCATATCTAGGAGTTAGAGCAGCTATTATCTCTATATCACAGCCATTGCAAGATCCTGTATTGAGATGGAACACCCAAAGAGATCTCTTGAACGATTTTGGAAGAGTTGTTTGCATTAAATCACCTCCACAACAACGAACAGGAGGATTATTACAATAATGAACCATAAAACATAATCTCTGAGATCTCCAGTATGGAGTTTTTTCATCATCTGATAGTATCCTTTCATAGATTCCTTGAATCCCCAGTAAAGATTCTCGCTCTTCAGCATCAATTTATCTGGCTCTTCCACATTTCCTGATAAGAATGGCTTTACCTGCTCGGTATCTTTCTTGTAGTCTCTCCTACCAAACGATCGTATTATGTAAACTATGAGCAGAGAAACGATGAATGCTATAAGCCATGCAATTGGATTCCAGAATCCACTTCCGGTAGGCAAGGTAAAGTCCATCTAAACACCCCCAAGTATTGAACCTATGTAAGCATCTACATTCGACAGTGCATGAACCGCAGGATTGACTATGGAGTTTACAACAAGGCTTGGAAATATACCGAATAAGACTATAATTAAAGATATGCATGCCATCGATATGAGCATGGGTTTCGGAACCTCTTTGATATCCTTTAGGTTTGAATTCTCGGGCCCGAGGAATACAGAGTAAAAGATTCTGACGAATATGGCAAGCATGAGTATACTTGAGAGGATAGCTATTATTGCGAGAATTGGATTTAATGCATAGGTTGATTCATAGATCAGTATCTTCGATGCAAATCCGTTCATTGGTGGCATGCCAGACGCAGCCAGCAAACCGATGAGGAAAAATATAGTGGTAAATCTCATCCTTCTTGCCAAACCTCCAAGGTTATTCATGTCCCTCTCCTTGGTCGCATAGATGATTGAACCCGCAGCAAGGAATAGTAGACCCATATCTAAAGCATCATTAAATATGTGAAAGATCCCTCCTTTGAGAGCTGTTACTCCATGACCTTCTACTCCTAAGAACAGAGCAGTACCTATCCCAAGTAATATATATCCCATCTCGGCAACGGCAGCATAGGCTATCGCTCTCGTCAAGCTGGATTGGATTAGAGTCATTGTTGCTCCTATGAATATAGAGGCGAAGGCTAGAGCGACTAAAACACCTGCTATAGCTTGCATATCAAAAGCTTTACCATAAATCGTAAAGCAAACTCTAATTAAACCATACAAACTTGCTTGGGTTGCAGCTATTATTGCAAAGGTAACAGATGATGGAGCTTCGCCATAAGCATCTGGCATCCACATATGCATCGGAGCTATACCTGACTTCATCGCCAAAGATCCTATCAGAAGAATAAGGGCTATCTTATCTATGTAGGTATTGCTGAGAGAGTTTGCTATCATAGCCATATTTAAGGCATCGTATTGTCCGTAAAGAAGACCGATCGCAAATAATAGGAAGAGAGCACCAATAGAGCTTATAGCGAGATATTTAATTGCTGCCTCAAGGGACTCTCCCCTATCCACTGAGAAAGCGATCAAAGCGGATGCAGATATTGATGCTATCTCTATAAACACGAAGAAGTTGAACATATCTCCAGTTAGCTCCATGCCTAGCATACCAACTAAGAGAAGCAAGAGTAAGGTATAGTATCTATCAGAGCCGTTTTCATCTTTTATGAAGGATGTTGAGTATAGAACCGCAAAGAATGCAAGGAGCAAACTTATCATAGCCATGAATATACTCATTCCATCTATCTCAAATATTATCCTAACAGGTATAGAAATCGTGGATGGTGATGTTAAAGAGGGGATTTTTGCACCAAATGTGTATTTGATGATACCTTCTGAGTAAACCTGCTGTGCCAAGATGATACCTATGATAGAGGTCAGTATGAGAATAATCAGAACAAATGCATCCCTTACCCTTCTACCCAATTTTCCTATTAAAGGTGTAAGGAAAGCTCCGAGGAGAGGAATTGCTATTATTAGAGCTGGAGAATGAACCGCTATATTCATCCCTTCAACCTCCTTATCTTCGATATATCCAAGGTTCCGTATCTCTTATAGATCTGGACTGAGATCGCCAACATAAGAGCTAGCACAGCAACTCCTATGACTATACTTGTTAGTGTCAATGCTTGAGGAACTGGAAGAGTCATTCCTCCAGGTATGCTTGTGCCTTCCGGAAGGTTTGTATAGATAGGTGCAACTGCATTCTTTCTGTATCCTAAGGTTATGAGAAACAGATTAACTCCGCTTTCTAAAATGGTAATACCTATGACAATCTTTATCAGATTTCTCTTGAACAGTATAGCGTAGAGACCTATCATTATAAGGGCTGCAACCGCTATGTAAGGAATATTGTAGATCATTTCCTTCTACCCTCCTTTGCTCTTGCAACAAAGGATAGGATCAGTACTACAGCAAAAAGACCCGCTATTACCTTTAAACCGACGCTTATGTTCATCAAAGGAAGCACACCACCAGTATTCATATCTCCAGGGTTGCTCCCAAATGGAGGTATTCTCCCAAATATGAAGTTTGATCCTGCTAGAAAGTTGTAGAAGAACGTTGTTGATAATCCGAGGAGAGCTAATGATATAAAGCTTAAAGCACCTACGCTTTCCAAAATAGACAAATGAGATTCTTTGATTTTTTTAGCGATCTCAGCAGAACCAAATGCTACGAGAAGGAGAACTATACCAGAAGCTGTGACCGCTCCGCCCTGAAAACCTCCTCCTGGAGTGAGGTGACCATGAACGATTATGTACAACCCATAAACAATTATGAATGGAAAGATTATAGATGCGATGGTCTTAACGATCTTTGATGGTTCATTCATGAGCATACCTCCTTAACACAAGTAAAACTCCAGCAACTGCAGTAAACAAAACCGTAGCCTCTCCAAGGGTATCAAATCCTCTATAATCAAAAACCACTGAGGTTACTGCATTGTTTGCCCCAGTCTCATTCTGGGCATTTTCTATTATGTAATCGTCCATCTCCGTAGACCTAGGTTCTCCAAACGGTCTTAATGTCAAAGCTGTTGAAACCAATATACATGAGAAGATGATAAAGACTATCAGAGCCACTTTCTTGTTCATCTTCCCTCCTCCATCCTCCTTGTGGCTTTAATTGCAAATATCAAGATGGCTGTTGTTAAACATGCTCCCACTCCAGCTTCAGCTATAGCAACATCTGGAGCTTGCAGAATGTAAAATTCCAAGGATAGAATCAAACTCATAGCAGCTAGAGCAATAGTAGCGGAAAGCAAGTCTTTGAAGTATATGGCAAAAACTGAAGTAACTATCAGAAGTACGGGAAGTACGATATGAATTATCTCTATCATTTCTTCTCCTCCTTTTCTCTCTCCTCTTTTAAGTCATCAACAACCGCTTTAACAGGCATTACGCCACTCTTATGAGCAGCCCTAGCAATAGCATGTGCTCCGGTTGGATTCGTCACTAATATGGCTATAAGTGCAATGAAAACGTGTACAGGAAGAACAGGTGAAGAAACTGAAGGATTGAGGTACCACTCTTTTAGACCATATATTATGATCGCACCAGAGAGAAATATAGACCCAAATGTTGTGCATTTCGTGCCTCCATGCAATCTGGTGTAAACATCTGGGAACCTGATTAAAGCTATAGATGCCAAAAGATTAAAAATTAAACCGATCGCCAGGAATATGTAAATTATAGCCGTCACTATCACATTCTCCCTCCTTCAAGATATTTTGCTATGAGTATGGTTGTAACAAACGATAGGAGTGCATAGACTATGGCTACATCGATGTAGATGATCTCCTGGTATGCCGCCCCAAGCAGGAGCATACCAACGATCACGAGAGTATTGATTGTATCGAGACCAACCACCCTGTCAGGAACAGTCGGACCTAAAATTAACCTTACAGAAGCTAAGAGTATGCATATCAGAATAATTACTGCAGATGTCACAAATTCTACAATCATTCCGCAATCCTCCTTATCCAATCCGGAAACTTACCACAGACATATTCATAGGGTCTGGGTTTCTTCTTCAATGCCTCATCTTTAACATTTATCCAGTGCACATAAAGTTCATTTGTATCCTCGTCTATGTCTACGCTTAACGTTCCAGGAGTTAGTGTTATCGAATTTGCAAGCATAGTTATTCCCAAATCTGTTTTCAGATTGGGTGAAATCTTAACTATTCCTGGTCTTATCTTACCAGTTATAACCCTGTACGCAACATCCAGGTTTGCCTTTGCCATGGATGCAAAGAAAGGACCTATGAGATAAACTATAGCTAATATCCATCTCTTTGGGTTTAACATTCTCAAGTTCTTTTTCACAAAGATGTTTCTAGAGATATAGCCAGCAATCGCAGCTATGATTATTCCAAATATGATCTCTTCAATGCTCCAAAATCCTGTCTCGCCACTGCCTGCAGTTAAAACGAGGTATGCTATGAAGCATACAATCATCGTTACTACAAATGCTATCATGTCCCTAACCTCGCCCGTGTGTTGAAATGGGAGAATCTTTTAAAACTTTACCATCTAATTCGATTTGATGAAAGAGGAAATATCATTTTACAACTATGCAGCCATAGTTAAGAATCTCAGAGGAGTTATCTATTGGAAAGGTAAAGGGGACTTGGAATGGCTTCTCTCAAGATTCAGATATCGATATCTTGGTGTTCCTCCCTCGTTAGAAAGAATTATTCTAAAAAGGAAGAACCTTGTTCTGTTAACGTATCCGAACAATATTATTTTGAAAGTTAAGGAGCTATTTTCTAGAGTTTTAATAGAAGAAATTGCTGAAGTATTATGCCTGGCATCAACATACATAAGCCCAGTGATGACTGATGATATGGATGATTTTAGGGATTTAATCGTAGCAGAGGTTAAGACAACAAAGGAGTTAACAGATAAAGACTGGAAATTGCATATGAGGATAGCAGATTACACGGTCTTGGATTTCTACACTTGGTCTACAAATAATGCCAAAGAAGCTATAGAGAGTGGGAATGTGGAAGAGTTTTTACAGGAAAGGAAAGAAAAGATAGAAAAGGACATAAGAAGATATTGGAGGATAGTGGAAGATGAAGGTAGAGCTTTTCTCGCTTATGTGGATCCTCTCGCAATTCTACGTAAGTATAACCTAGTAGAGGAATTTAAATCCCTCGGAAAAGATGCTTTTGCTACAATGGGAATATTACCTGTAATTTTCATACATTTTTAGCAAACGTAATAAGCATTTAGACCATACGAATCGCTAGATGGAGGTTAAACTGATATCATACACTCCAAATCCTGAAAGAGTATGTGCAATAGCTGCAGCATTAACTCATAGTAAGAAAAAACCTGATGAAATAGAAAAGATGAAAGATGAAGATTTATTGAAAATATTATCTCATGTTATTGAGTTGGGACATACGAGTGTTGTAGAACATGCAAGTTTTACATTTGCTATATCTGGAGTGAGTAGAGCGCTAACCCATCAGCTGGTTAGGCATAGAATAGCAAGTTACTCTCAGCAGAGCCAAAGATATGTCAGATTTGATGATATCAGCTACGTTGTGCCGCCTTCGATAGAGAATAATGAGAATCTCAGAATTGAATACGAAAAATTCATGGAAAAGGCATGGAATGAATACAAATCCCTCCTCTCTAGAGGGATACCTGAAGAGGATGCTCGATATGTTTTGCCAAATGCAGCGAAAACCAACATAATAGTAACGATGAATGCGAGATCTCTGTTGCATTTCTTTGAGCTTAGGTGTTGCATGCATGCTCAGTGGGAGATAAGGGAATTAGCTTGGAGAATGCTAAGGGAGGTTAGAAAGGTTGCACCGACAATATTTAAAAAGGCTGGTCCTCCATGTAAGACTAGAGGAGAATGTCCGGAAAAGAAAAAGGATTGTCCTTGGTATCCAAAGTGAGGAGAATGGAAAGACCCTATATCATAATAAACTGTGCAGCATCGGCTGATGGAAAGATAGCTTTGCCTGATAAGAGACAGTTAAGAATATCCTCAGAAGAGGATTTTATAAGGGTTCAGAACTTGAGAGAGAAATGTGATGCTGTTTTGGTTGGAATTGGTACAATCCTTACAGATGATCCAAAGCTCAACGTTAAATATGATAGCAAAAGGCAGCCAGCCAAAGTTGTGCTTGATAGATATTTCAAAACACCACCTAACGCTAAAATCTTCGAGGGAGGATCCAAGGTTTATATAATGGTTGGCCCCGATGTAGAAAGAGAAATTAGAAAAGATAATTTGGAGTTGATAAGATGTAAACTTGATGAAAATGGATTAATAGATTTGGAGTTTGCCCTTAAAGAGCTCAAGATGAGAGGGATAAACTCTCTTCTCGTAGAGGGTGGGGGGACTGTAATATGGAATTTTTTGAAGAAAAGGTTATTCGATGAGTTTTATGTCTACATTGCACCAATCGTTATAGGTGGAATCTCTACACCAACCATAGCTGATGGTGAAGGGGTTAGAAGGGAAGAAGAGATCATCATGCTGAAAATCGATAAGATAGAGAAGGTTGGTGAAGGAATTCTGATAAAATATCTACCAGGATTATGAGATTTCTCTGCGACCAGATGTTGGGAACGCTTGCCAAATGGTTGCGTATCTTGGGATATGATGTTTATTTTGCGAATAATTTGGAAGATGATGAAGATATCCTGAGGAGGGCGGAAGAAGAGGAGAGGGTAATAATAACGAGGGATAAGTATCTAGTAATGAGGGCAAAAAGAAGGAGGATAAAGGTTATTGAAATAGAGAGTAAGGACTTGGATGAACAGCTAAAGATCGTGACCTCTTTCTTTCCAATAGATAGAGATGCAGTCCTTTCTCGATGTTCTATCTGCAACTCCTTACTCGTTGAGATTGATAAAAATGAAGTGAAAGGAAAGGTTCCTGATAGAGTATACGAAATACATGATGAGTTTTGGTATTGTAAAAATTGTAAGAAGATATACTGGAAAGGGAGCCATTGGAACAAGATGAAGGAAAAGATCGATAATCTAAGTTAGATCATTTTTACCATCTGAGCATGAGGAATTCCTTGAATATACAAAACGCATTCTGGATCTACATATCCCAGTCTAATTGCACATTCAACCGTTCTCTTTCCAACCAAATTCGCTATTGTAGCCTCTTTGAGATAGGTTTCAAAGACTTTCTCGTCGACAAGCCTTCCTCCATAGAAGGTTTTCTTGACGTGTAATCTGAATTTTCCCTCTCTCAATCTCTTTCCTAATAGCTCCTCATCGCATGCCCCTATAAGAATATCCTCGCCTTTTTTGTAAATCCTCATACTTATCTTCATCTTTCCAACTCTTCTCAAGATATACTTTGTAGCTTAAGATTAATATCTGTTTCGAATTTTTTACTTTTGCACAACAGCTAGTCTTATCTAGTTCAATTTGATTCTCTGAACAGTATGAAAGCGATGGTGCTGAAAAGGATTGCGAAAGTAGATGAAGAGCCTCTCGAGCTAGAAGATCTTGATACTCCAACGCCGTCTGGTAAAGAGATACTGATAAAGATTTCTGCCTGTGGAGTTTGCCATACCGAGTTAGATGAGATTGAAGGTAGAAAAATGCCAAAGTTACCTGTTATTCTGGGTCACGAGGTTATTGGCAGAGTGGAAAAGCTTGGAGACAAAGCAAAAAGATTCAGGATTGGAGAAAGAGTTGGTGTTGCTTGGATATATTCTGCATGCGGATCTTGTAAGTTCTGCAAAAGTGGAAGAGAAAACCTTTGCTACGATTTTAAAGCAACAGGCTGTGATGCAGATGGAGGTTATGCTGAATATATGATCATAAATGAAGATTTTGCATATCCCATACCAGATGTCTTTTCTGATCTGGAGGCGGCTCCTTTGATGTGTGCTGGAGCCATAGGTTACAGAGCTCTGAGATTGACAGGTATGAAAGATGGAGATACTATTGGGTTATATGGATTTGGGGCATCTGCACACATCGTTATCCAAGTTGTAAAATATCTGTATCCAAATTCCAAAGTTTTTGTGTTCACAAAAAGGAGGAATGATGAGCCTAGCAGGTTAGCAAAAGAATTGGGAGCGGACTGGGTTGGTGTTACTGGAGATTCCTCTCCAGAGAAGTTGGATTGTGCCATAGATACGACGCCTGTCGGCATTCCCGTAAAGGAAGCTTTGAGAAATCTGGAGAGAGGTGGGAAGTTGATAATAAACGCAATAAGGAAAGAAACCAAGATTCCTGAGATTGAATATGCTGAATACCTATGGAATGAAAAAGAGATAAAGAGTGTTGCAAATATAACTAGAAGAGATGTGGAAGAGTTTTTAGAGATAGCATCTCAGATTCCTATCAAGCCTGAAGTCAAAAAATTCAGCTTAGAGGAAGCAAATAAAGCTTTGATTATGCTGAAGTATGGGAAGTATAGAGGTGCCGGGGTTCTAAAAATAGATTGAAAAGCGGCGTATTGGTAAAGATACAACCCTGTTATATTTATATATAACAACGCTTATATAAAAAATATTAGTAGACTGACTTAGTGGGATACGAATGAAATTAATAGCATTTTCAGACTGGAGAATTCAGAGCATAGAAAAGTTGATAGAATTTCTACAAAGATTGAATGAAAAACCAGATTACATAATCTATGCTGGTGATGATATTGCAAGATTTAACAAGGTGGGCGACAGAAGCAGGAAAGACTCAGTCTCATCAATCATACACAGGGGTGAAGTTGACCGATATAAAAATTATTTTGAAGAAATCGCAAAATTCTCCGTCCATGGCTTACTAGTCGTATCTGGCAATGATGATCTGCCTTTTGTAAGATCTGCCATAAGAGGAAAGAATGTGTATAACCTTCACGGTCAAGTTGTAGTTAATGGAGACTATGCGTTTATTGGTCTGGAAGGATCTACCGAACCCCCCGGATTGCTCATCTACTCCGAAGAAGATGTTTGGTTATATCTAAATAGTATGTTAAAGGAAGTTCCTCCTGACAAGAAAATAATATTAGTCTCTCATACACCGCCGTACTCTTTACTCGATATCGGAATTAGATTCGGAATACGTCATATCGGTTCTAGATCTTTGAAAAGATTCTTGGATGAGAATGTGGAAAGGATAAAGATGGTAATATGCGGACATGTTCATTCTCAGGGAGGAAAAACTGTCAAATATAAGAATTGCTTAGTGGTGAATTGTGCTAGTCACGATAATGAGGGGGAGCTTGGAAAATTAGCAATCATTAAGGTTGATAAGAAAGTAAGTGTAGAATGGTCATACATATACGACGAGAGATGTGAAAAGTTAAAAGAGATAAGGGAACTTAAAAGCATACCATTGGTAGGATTTTCTCGAGCGAAGATATTAATAAAAAATGGCATCACAAATGTGTTCCAAGTTGCAAATCTAGATGACTCCCATAGCTTGGCTAGACATCCTTCCTTCGAAGGGAGTTTTGAATTGATAGTGAGATATGCTAGAGCTAAAGTACTAGGGAAGCCAATAATTATCGGTAAGCATCCATTCTTTAGAAATATAGATAGCAGGAACGTCTATTTCTTTGATGCAGAATACAATTCGGCTGGAACGAAGGAAGGATCTTATGGTATATTCTTATTAGGTCTGATGAATTCGGAAGGGGAAATCCGACAGATTTTCCTTGATGATCCAAAATATGAAAAGCTTCTACTGGAAGGGTTCTTAGAATGGGTGCAGAAGGAGAGGCCTATTCTTATATCGTACTCGTCTAAGAGTGCAGATAAACCTCAGCTAATCAACAGCCTTAAGAGGTTTAATTTACCAACTCATACGATAGAAAATATATTTTTTGATTTATTTTATGATTGCCTTTTCACTCAGAAAAGAGATAAACAATACATATTTTTACCAGTAGAAGGGGATATGAGTCTAAAAAGCGTAGCCGATTATTTTGGCTATAAAAGACCTGATCTCGAAATAAAAGATGGATTCCAGGCGTTAATAACTTACAATGAATATCTATTCGCAAGCGATGAAAGATATAAAAAGAAATTGAAGGAAAATTTGTTGGAATACAATAGGGTGGATTTGGATATGGTAAGATACGTTTTTAGTAAGATCAAAACATTATTTGATAACTATAAAAGTTGAACCACAACACTAAAATTCGGCTTAGACATACTCCTTCTCTGCTCTCAATGTGATGGGGATGAAAGAGATAGTCAAGTTGTTTTCAGAGAAGGGTATACTAATTGATCCAGAAGCACTGGATTATATTTCATCAAAGGATGATCCATTATCTTTTGCACAGGATGTGATATCAAAACTGTCTGAGTCTTCTTTGGTTTTAACTCTAGAAGAGATAAAGAAAATGGAAAGCCCAGAGGAGGAAAATATCGAAGAGGAAGAAGGATTAGGGACAAAAATATTCGAGAAAGTTCCTGTTGGAACAGGAGAAAAAGTTTTAGCTAAAGAGTATGAGTCTGAAGTGAAGATAATAAAAGATGTGACTGGAAATGTAACATGTAAAGGGGAAGTCGACGATTTCACGAAACTTTTCAACAGCAGATATAACAAGATAAAGAAGATATTCCATTCACAGAGGAGAGGATTAAGAAATTCTATACCCATAAAAAAGATCAAAAGCGGAAAAATAAAGGAAGCACAAATTATAGGGATAGTTAAGGACATTAGAACAACTCAAAAAGGTTATAGAATTGTTGAAATAGAAGATGAGGAAGATTCCATAACTGTTCTAATTCCAAAGGATGATCCTCGTTTGTATCAGCAAGCTCAAGAGATCGTGTATGATGAGGTTATAAGCGTTAGAGTAACATCTGGTAGAAATGGCCTATTTATTGCACAAAGTGTATCATATCCAGATATCAGCGTTAATCACAAAAAGAAAAAATCTGAAGTTCCTGTTTATGTTGCTTTTCTTTCAGACACGCATATTGGAAGTAAAAAATTCTTGAGAGATCACTGGGATAGACTGATAAAATGGCTAAATGGTGAAATAGGGAATTCCAGACAAAGGGACGTTGCAAGGAAGATAAAATACATTGTGATACCTGGAGATACTGTCGATGGTGTGGGTGTATATCCAAATCAGGACAAGGAATTAGAAATATCTGATATCTACAAGCAGTACCAGATCCTCTCTGAAGAACTTCAAAAGATACCAGACCATATAACCGTGATCATTCAACCAGGAAATCACGATGCTGTGAGACCTGCTGAACCTCAACCTGCTCTCGAAAAAGAGATTCAAGATCTATTTTCTGGCAAGGAATTCATATTTGTTGGAAATCCTTGCTACTTCTCTATCCATGGTGTAGAGATTTTATCTTATCACGGCCAAAGCCTGCTAGATTTCTCAACGAGTATACCTACTTTAAAATACAACCAACCCATTGACATAATGAAGGTATCTCTCAGAAAAAGACATCTAGCCCCGATATATGGAGGACATACTCCGATAGCGCCGGAACACGAGGACTTTATGGTAATAGAAAGGATTCCTGATATATTTGTTACTGGTCATGTCCATCTATCATCAGTAGGAGAGTACAGAGGTGTAACCTTGATCAACGCCTCCGCCTGGCAGGCGCAGACCAGTTACCAGAAGATGCTTAACTTTGTACCAGATCCTGCCAAATTACCGATAGTTGATCTCAAAACAGGAAATACAACATCTATGGATTTCAACGTGGTTTAGATGGATAGAGAATGGATAGAATCTGATACAAAGAAATACTTTGGCTCCCTCCAGTCAGAAGTAGATAGATGTTACAAGATAGCTTCAACAGCCAGGAGTAGAGGTTTGGATCCGTCTAAAGATGTTGAAATCCCTCAAGCTAAGGATCTTGCAGCGAGAGTAGAGGAGTTGGTTGGACCGAAAGGTATAGCTGAAAAGATAAGAAAGCTTAGTGAGGAAATAGAAGATAGAGAAGCTGTAGCTATAGAGATAGCGAGGAGTATAGCAAAGGAGGAGATAAAGAAACATGGGAAATTGGAGAAGGCGATAGAGCAAGCAGTAAGGACAGGTCTTGCAATAGTAACTGAAGGTGTTCTCGTTGCCCCTCTCGAAGGTATAGCAAGCGTCAGAATCGGAAAGAACAATGATGGTACAAATTATGTTGATCTCTACTTCTCTGGCCCAATAAGGAGTGCGGGAGGTACGGGTCAAGCTTTAAGCGTATTACTCGCAGATGTGGTGAGAAGAGAATTGGGAGTGGATAGATATAAACCTACAAGAGGAGAGATAGAGAGATATAAAGAGGAAATCCCTCTGTACAAGAGGGTTCAGCATCTTCAGTATCTTCCGACTCCAGATGAGATAGAGATTATTGTTGGGAATTGCCCGATATGTATAAATGGCGAAGGAACTGAAAAAGAGGAGGTTACAGGTTATAGAGATCTACCCAGAGTTGAAACAAATAGGTTGAGAGGAGGAGCATGCCTTGTTATAGCTGAGGGTCTCTGCTTGAAAGCTCCAAAGATATTGAAGCATGTGTCTAGATTGAATATAGAGGGATGGGAATTCTTGAAGGATTTTGTTGAGAAAAAGGTGAATAGAGAAGATAGTAGTGAGGAAGAGGAGGAAGAAAATGAAGAAGAAACAAATGTTGAGCCTTCTGCAAAGTATTTAGGAGAGGTGATAGCTGGTAGACCTGTCCTTTCCCATCCATCTAGGAAAGGTGGATTTAGATTAAGATATGGAAGATGCAGAACTTGTGGTCTTGCATCAACCGCTATCCATCCAGCCACGATGTATCTTCTAGATGAGTTCATAGCTATAGGAACTCAGATGAAAACCGAGAGACCTGGAAAAGGAACCATAGGTACGCCTTGCGATGAACTGGATGGTCCTCTCGTTCTTCTGAAAAATGGTGATCTGGTTAAGGTAGAGAGTGTGGAGGATGCAAAAAGGATCAGAAGTGAAATAGAAGAGATCATAGATCTTGGAGAGATACTTATCCCATATGGAGAATTCATGGAGAATAACGCTAATCTTTTACCAGCCAGTTACTGTTATGAGTGGTGGATACAAGAACTACAAAAGAAATTGGATATAGGTGCAGATCCTTCAAACTTTTCTGAGATATTGAGAGCTGAGAAAGAAACCAATGGGATCGTGAAAAAAGAGCTTGGGAGAGAAGTGGATCTTAGAGATCCCAGTCAAAGGATAGCTTTCGAGATATCCGAAAGATTTGGGGTGCCTCTCCATCCAAATTATACCCTTTTCTGGCATGATGTAAACAAAGATGATATTTTGTATTTGGTTAGATATGTAAGAAGTAACGTAAAGCTGGAAAGTAATGAAGAAAGTCTTATCTTGAGACTACCTTTCGACGAGAGGATAAAAAAGATACTTATAGATCTTGGTTTAGAGTATAGGATTCGAAACCAAGAATTCAATATATCAAAGTTTTCTTACACCTTGATAAGATCCTCTGGACTAGACATAGAAAATGGTAAACTAAAAGAAAGGGTGAGCATAGAAGAAATAGAAAGAGTTTGCACTGACGGGAGATTATCCTCGTTAGATGTGATATCAAGACTGTCTGGAGTTAGGATAAGGGAGAGGGCTCCAACAAGGATAGGAGCAAGGATGGGAAGGCCAGAAAAAGCTTCACCAAGAAGAATGCGCCCGCCTCCGCACGTTCTGTTTCCGGTAGGGAACTATGGAGGTAATCAGAGGTTAATAAACTCTGCAGCGGAGAAAGGAAAGATAAAGGTCGAAGCTGGCTTGAGGAGATGCCCAAAATGCGGAAATGTAACATACAGAACCTTTTGTGACTGTGGAGAGCATACTGTTAATCTCGGTAGAGTTGTTGAGCAGGAGATAGACTTAAAAGAGGAATTGAAGAAAGCGGCAGAAAGGATAGGAATTAGTGTATTACCTGATACCATAAAGGGGGTTATTGGTACAATATCTAAAGACAAGACTCCAGAGCCTTTGGAGAAGGGGATACTCAGAGCTAAGCATGGGATATTTGTTTTTAAGGATGGAACAACCAGATTTGATATGACAGATGCTCCTCTTACACATTTTAAACCAAGAGAGATTGGAGTATCTGTTGAGAAACTGAGAAAACTCGGATACGAAAGGGATTTTCAGGGAAATCCTTTGGAGAGAGAGGATCAGATATGTGAACTTAAAGTTCAAGATATCATAATATCTAAGGACTGTGCAGATTATCTTGTTAAAGTGGCAAACTTTGTAGATGATCTACTTGAAAGGTTTTATGGAATGGAAAGGTTTTATAATGTTAAGGATAGAGAGGATCTAATTGGTCATTTGGTTGTTGGTCTAGCTCCGCATACATCGAGTGGTGTTGTTGGAAGAATTATCGGATTTACTGATGCTCAAACATGCTTCGCTCATCCTTTCTACCACGCAGCAAAGAGAAGAAACTGTGATGGAGACGAGGATAGTGTGATGTTACTCTTAGATGCTCTCATCAACTTCTCTCATTCCTATATTCCTGAGAAAAGAGGAGGTAGGATGGATATCCCCCTGATACTTGCAACAAGAATAGATCCCAGAGAGATAGATAAAGAAGCTCATAACATTGACATCCTGTTTAGATATCCCCTAGAGTTTTACGAAGCAACTTTGAGATATCTACATCCAAAGGATGTTGAAGAACATATGGAACTGGTTTCTCACAGGTTAGGTAGTGTTCTCCAGTACGGTGGATTTGGATTTACTCACGACACCAAAGACATATCTGAAGGTCCTCTCAAATCATCTTATAAAACTTTGAAAACGATGATGGACAAGATAGAGGCTCAATTAAGATTGGGTAAGCTCATAAGAGCTGTTGATGAAGGTGATGTTGCTTGCAAGGTGCTGGAGAGGCACTTTCTTCCAGACATACTTGGAAATCTGAGAGCGTTCAGCAAGCAAAACATAAGATGTCCATCCTGCAATACCATATATAGAAGAGTTCCTTTAAAAGGAAGATGCCCAAAGTGTGGAGGAAAGTTAACGTTGACAGTCCATAAAAAATCTGTCGAGAAGTACTTGAATATATCAAAGGAACTTGCAGAGAGGTATGATCTACCAAACTATGCGAAACAGAGATTAATTTTGGTCGAAAAGTCTATAAGATCTATGTTTGGGGAAGAAAAGAGAGTGATAAGAAACCTGTTCGACTTTGGATAAGTTTTTAATTCTGATGGTTGAATATACAGTCAGATGAAGAGGGTCAGCGTTCTAGTTATTCTGACGTTGATATTCCCGAGCTCTGCATTTTGCAGAGGGGATGAAAGTGGCTACCACTTGGTTGACAAAATCGAAAGGAAAATAGAGATTTCTCCCCTTTCGGACTATTGGATAAAGATTTCTGCAGATGATTTCAAGATCAATGAGAAGAGATTCAGCTTTGCAAGGAATCTTTCTTTGAAAAAGGAGAAAGCACTTGCGAAGGCGCCGGCTTGGATACAGGCTGAGCTTGCCAGTAGATTAGGAGAGGTTGGTGATGATTACGCGAATCTAATTTTATCCTTAGATAAGAGGTATGTTGACGAAATCACCTTTTCCATGGTTTCCTCGCCGATCGGAAAGATACCATCTACAGAGGTTCTGAAGAGGAATGTTCTCTCGATCTACAAGATCGATAAGGATTTGGGGTTCGTTGATGTAGTAGATTTAAATATGAGTTCAAGGGAATACAAATCTACTCTGAGGTACAGGGTAATGGATAATGGAAGAGAAGAGACGATCTTATGCCCACCCGATATCTATTACTGGTATGTTGTTAGTCCGAGGATAGGTTATGAGGATCCGAAGATGGTATATGGTCATTTCTGGAGAGAATATGTGATGTACCACAATGATATAGGTTATCCTCTGCTAAGGGAGAAACTGGAAGGGATAAGGTATCTATGGGACAGAAAATCCTATATCCAGCCGAAGCACAGGACATGGAACTGGAGCATATCAAACCATCCAACAGCCGTAGAAGCTATAAGCTACTGGGTAGGGAAGACGATACCGGTTCAGGCATATGGAGACAGACCTTCCCAGCCCAATGTTATAGCGCACGAGCATAACGGCTGGTGCGGGGAGCTCTACAAAGTAGCAGTAGCTGCTCTCAGGAGCTCGCTAATACCGGCGACAGGCGTTACCACAAGAGGAGAAGATCACGTCTGGCAGATGTTCTATGACGAGGGTTGGCATCAGAGCGATAACTGGTGGGAAGATGGGGGTGGATCGATCAACAGAACAGATATCTATGCATACTTGTGGGGATGGAACATATCATCTATCCATTTCTTCAGAGGGGATGGCCTGATCTTCGATATAACCGATAAGTATCTCAGAGAGGATGATCTAAGGTTTGTTGATTTCGAGGTAACAGATGCCAGGGGAAAGGGATTAGACGGTATCAGGATCTTGGTTCTCGTTAAAGGACCCCTTGACTGGAGTTGGATCAAGTACAAGATATGGGATCTCTTTGTAGAGAGTTTATGGAAAAGGCTTCCAGAGGGGATAAAGTCTAGACCATTGCCTTCGAAGATATACGAGGCTTTGAAAAGATTTTACGACAGGATACCAGATGTTGTAAAGCTAGTCAAGCTCGCTACTTGGAACTACACCGATCTAGAAGGAAGATGTAGATTTAAGCTGGGCGTGAACAGGAGCTATATCTTCGTGGTTCTAGGCTCAAAGGATATACCCATCCTGCCCAGGGTTCTCTTCCTTGGTAGGGGTAAGGATGACAAGGTTTTCAGGATCAGAACATGCTTCATCAGGAAGATGCCAAGATGGAAACTTACAAGCAAATCCTTAATAGGGGATAACAGGCTTAGGATCTGCTTTAATGCAAGATCATACCAGCTTCAGGCTGGGATACTGGGAAGCAAATACAAGGGGAAGAGGTGGATGAAAGGTGAAATAGATTGTTTCGTGATGGATGAAGAGAATTTCAAGAGATATCTGAAGGGTAGGAAATTCTCCTGTATGGTATACTCATCTGGAGAGAATCTATCTCTTCGTTTCTCCAAGGATATCTATATCGTTTTCAGGAATAATGCTGTGAGAAGTTACGCTCTCCTTGATCTTTCCATGAAAATAGAGACGAGGAGATTTGTAGATAAGGTCAGGATATTGGAGCCAAAGAAGGATATCATGGATAAACCCATTTTTGATATAGGAGATAAGATAAATATAAGCGGTATAGCTACTACAGAGCCAAAACTTCTGATAGATGGAAGGGAGGTAGAGATTAAAGAGAAAGGAATGAGATGGTGGTACCTTTGGGATACAAGAGGATTGGATGAAGGAGAATATGTTATTGAAGCCGAGTGCAAAAAATCTGAAGATAAAGTGGTTGTGAGATTGTTCGATCTATCCCCACCAAAAATAAATGTTCTACCTTTCTCAAAGATTGTGAATAAAGATGTTTGCAATGAGCTTGTTATATCTGGAAGCTGTACCGATAACTATGAAATCAAAAGGGTTGAAGCTTGTTTAGATGGAAAAGATATCGAGATATCCTTGGATGGAACCGTATGGTCTATCAAGATAGACCTGAAGGATCTTGATCCGGGAGATCATCACCTAGAGATCAAAGCTACAGATGTTTCCGGTCTAACAACATCTAAACCTGTTTCGTTCTCAGTAATCAATGACTCTGTTACTGGGCCGAGGATAATCAACTTATATCATCATCCTTCCCAGCCAACCTCAAAAGATAACATCATCATCTATGCAAACATCTCATCCGAAGGGTTTGAGATAAAGGATGTTTGGCTCTATCTGGAGATGGGTGAGAAAATCATCAAGAGAAGGATGTTCAGATACGCCTCATTCCCGGTTCAGGAAAGACACGAGGAAGATCCTCTGGCAGACCTTCCAAACAATCCTCTATTCGGCGCGGAGCTTGGCGAGTTTCCCTCTAACTCAAGCATCACTTACTGGATAGAGGTTACAAATAGCGCAGATCTATCAACGAGTTCTGATAAAGTAACGATACGCATCCTTTAAAAGTATAGACAGATTTTTTGAGAGAAGTGACATGAGATTTTACGCAACCCTCCCAATGGGACTCGAGAAGATATCTGCTGAAGAGATAAGGAAGATTGGAGGGAAAGTTTTAGAAATAAAAGATCAGAGAGGGAGGGTATTTTTTGAAGGAAAAGATGATCTTATACCCAAGTTAAACTTTCTTTCGAGAACTTTAGAGAGAGTTATGGTTTTGCTAGGGTATGAAAGGATAGATTCTTTAGATGATATCTACGCATGTGTCAAGAAAATCGATTTCTCTTTTATCAAGCCTAATCAGAGCTTCGCGATAAGATCTCTCAGGGTTGGCGAGCATAACTTTACCTCGATAGACATATCGAGAGAAGCAGGGCAGGCGGTCATCGATAGCTATCTCCAAGATAAAAAAGTTAGATTGAGAGTGGATCTCGATAAACCAGACATTATAGTAAGGGTTGATCTCATCTATGATGAACTATTTATAGGTTTAGATACAACGGGGGATAAGGCTTTGCACAAAAGATGGTATAGAGTATACAATCATCCAGCTCCCCTCAATACTGCTATAGCAAGCTCTATGATATTTTTGTCTGGTTGGAGGAAAGGAAGAATCTTGTTTGATCCGATGTGCGGCGGAGGTACAATACCCATAGAGGCTGCTATGATCTTGAGGAATATACCTCCAGGGAAGAACAGGGAATTCTCCTATTTTAAATTCCTTGGAGAGATTATTCCGGAATGCGATGAAAATACAGGCATATCCCCCATATATGGATCTGACAAGTTCAAAAAGCATGTCGAAGGAGCAAAAAGAAATGCGAGAGAGGCGGGAGTTGAAGATACAATAGAGTTTTTTGAAGGAGATATTCTTGAGATTAAAGATTTGAAGACAAACTTCATAATAACCAATCCTCCATATGGTTTGAGAATAGGAAGAAAAAGGATGATAGAAGATCTTTACAGGGGTTTTTTCGATAGATGCTCTGATATACTGGTAGGGGAGTCTATAGTTGTTATAATAACTCCGTATAGTAGGTTGGTAGAGGATATATCTAGGGATCTTGATCTCAGATTATTAGAGAAGCTCCCTGTGAAGTATGGAAACCTAGATACCACTATTTTCAAGTTGAAGATATAGTATCAATTTCTATGATTAACCAAAGAGTGCGCTGAGTCCTGCTGCTGCTTCTTCCTCGCTGACTTCCTCTTCCTTCTTCTTTTCCTCTTTCTTCTCCTCTTCCTTCTTCTCCTCTTTTGTCTCTGCTGGAGCTGCAGCCTGTACTGGTGCTGCAAGGGTTGCGCTCTTTATAGCTTCCTCTATGTTAACTCCCTCTAAAGATGTTACAAGAGCTTTTACTCTTGCCTCATCTACTTGTACTCCAGCAGCCTCAAGCACCTTTTTCACATTTTCCTCATTTATTTCCTTTCCCGCAGCATGCAGGAGCATGGCACTATAGATGTATTCCATCTCTATCTCCTCCTTATGTCTTTTTATCTAATATACTCTTCAGAGATGATGCTTGGGCATGAGCCTTTGCAAGCAACATCTCTATATTGTTTTTAGTTGGGAATGATATAGATATAGATAGAGCGAGGGCATCTTGGTATGCTTTTGATATTAAATAGTTTATCGTCTCTGGAGTTGTCCATTTCCTGTCTATAGCTAGCAAGAATGCGTTTCTTATAGCGGTTATAAGTTCTGATCTAAACTTCTCTTCATCTATCTCTAGTACATCCGGGGTGAATATAACGCCATCTTCATATACAGCTTTTAGATCCAGACCTATCTCTATCGGATAAATCTCGAGCCTTGTTAAAGCCTGAGCGATTTCTTTTGATATCTCCTCCCCAGCTCTTACAAGAACTTTATCCTTCTTTATAACAACCTTTCCACCTTCTATAGCTGCAGGTATCCCAACTTTTTGTAATTCTCCAACAATGGGGCCAGGTTTGAATGGAGTTTCTCCGGCCTTGACCTCTATATCATGCTGAGCTATCTCTCCTCCTTTTGCTGGAGCTTTTGTTCTACTCTCTTTTATAAACTTATAGAGCTTGAAGGGATTTTCTTTAGTAGCTAAGATAGCTGTTTGCCCAGAGATTGAATTTGCCAAATCCTTTATCTTCCCTCCAACCTCTTCCAATGCTCTCTTTATCAGTCTGTTCTTACTAACTCTCAAAACACCTATCTCTCTTATTTTTTCCCTGAGTTTTTGCATTTGAGGAGCTGGTATATTCTCTATCCCAACTATGGCTATCGATGGGTACGAGCTGATGATGTTTTTCAGTTCTTCAACCTCTTTAAATTTCCATTGAGCTACATGAGCCATACCTAAAACCTCACATTACTCTTTGGGATGGACCCATAGTAGTTTTTACATAAACAGAATCTATATTGTACCTGCCCCTTTCTAACTTCTCTTCCAGTCTCTTTAGTATCGCCTGAAGGTTTTCTGCAAGTTTCTTTGGCTCCATATCCTCTGTTCCTATTAAAGTGTGGAAGGTTTTACTACTTCTGGATCTGATCCTTACGCTTTTTCTCAGATTATCAGCTATTGCTTTGATATCAGCATTTGGAGGTATTGGTTTTGGCATCTTCCCTCTTGGACCAAGAATAACTCCCAACTTCTTACCTATCGTTGGCATGAGAGGAGCTTCAGCAACGAAGAAGTCATGCTCATTAGCTATCTTTTTCATCCTTTTCTTATCTTTAGCTAAATCATCAATCTCCTCAGGTTTTATTATGAGATCGACGACTCCTCTCGCTTTAAGAGCTAACTCTCCACCGGCAAAGAGAGCGATCTTTGCCGGTTTTCCTCTCCCATGAGGGAGGATTATCTCTTCATCTATCCTATTTTTTGGATTATTCATATCAACATCTTTCAGAGTTATAGCTACGTCTACGCTTTGCTTGAATTTTCTTTCTTTGGAGTTTTGCAGTGCCTTTTCTATTGCCTCTAGGATTTTTTCCTCAACCATAACTATCATCGATGCTTTAGATGTGGTTCTCGGGAATGGAAAGTGTATTTATAAAATTGTTGGTGAAATCTATCTTTTATTTTTAATTTTCTCTCTCTATAATAACATCAAGCATCTCATCAGGATCTCTTATCTTTATCAACTCCTTCCTGCTTATAGTTGGAGTGCCTTCGATATTCTTTCTCTCTTCCCTATCAGTAAAGATAACCGCATGTTTTCCCGTAACTCTTGCTATGCTTCCCATAACTCTCGCTCTCTTCTTGAGAGAGAAGTCATATCTTCTTACACTAGTCAACAGCACATTTCTTCTCTCTTTACTCACGGCATCAAAAAGACATCTCCTAGTAGGTATAACCTTGTATCCTATCCTTTCTATCATGGATAAAATCTCTTTTTGGAAATTGTAAAGCCATTCTATCTCCTCAACGCCTTGCTTTACTCTGGTTAATCTTATTGGCTGAAGAAGATCAAAATCTTTTATTATACTCGGATGCAAGATCTCTTCCATAAGTGCCGCTATTTCTACTCTAGCATCCATTCCTTCCTCATACATCTTAATAGCTCTTCTAGAGACATGCAAGAGCCTAGCTAAATCCCCTCTTGAAAGATTTCTCTTTTCCCTTTCTTCTCTCAGTTTTCTTCCATCTATTCTCACATAAAACCCGCCTGGCGCCGCATACACTTGGATTGGAAGATTGTGAACCAGATAATTCTTTAGGGTATTTGGCGTTATAGTTGGTATACCGTTTCTAAAATAAACAACATCGTCCTCGAGTTTTGCTGAACCATCTCTTTCACCTATTAATATCAGAGAGGCTTTAAGTAGACAAGCGAGTGATTTGAGATCCCTTGCAACCTGATCTGTGAAAGCATCTATGTTAGTCAGGATTTTCAATATTAGCAAATCCTTTTCTCTTCTTGCGACTAAGTCAAAACCCACGTCCTTGAAATTGCATTCTTCTGATACATTAAATCCTGCATCTTCTAGTATCCTTTTTACCCTGTATATTATTCCTTGTCTATCCATATCTATTAGAATTAAGTAGGAAGAAGTATATAAGTGTTCTTCTGGTTTTAGGCTAAATTTCCTCCGTATTCTGCAAAGAGTATACCTGTAATTGTTAATGCACCTCCGATGGCTGTCAGTATAGTTATCTCTTCATGGAGTATGTAGTATGCCATAATCGCCGTAAAGAGTGGAATTAGGTAGACATATGCTGCGACTATAGAAGATTCCCTTTTCTCTAGTACATAGTACCACACTATATACCCAAATACAGAGCATAGTACAGAAAGGTAAACTATTGAAGAAATCGCTGTAAGGTGGAGGGCCATGGGAGATTGTATGCCTTCCCATAGGGCAAAAGGTATCAAAAATATCGTTCCAAGAATGAATACATTTGCTGTTAGATTTTCTGGATCATATTTGCTCAAAAGTTTCTTCCCTATCACTGTATAAACTGCCCATAACATTCCATCCACTATAAGAAGAAGATCTCCGTAGATTGTCCTCGAAGTAAATATTTCTAAATTACCTCTTGAAATCACTAAAGTGATACCAATAAATGCGATAATTATTCCTAATGTTCTAATAAGGGTGACCCTCTCTCCTACAAGTATTGCAAATATAACAACAAATAAAGTCGCAGAGTTTATCAGTATCGATGCATTGGTTGCAGTCGTTAGTTTAAGTGCAAAGAATTGAAATGCATAAAGTAGGGTGACTCCTGATAAAGAAAGTAAGATAACGTTTGGCAAATCCACTTTCTCTGGAAATTTAAATTTTCCTTTGAGGAATACATAGAGGAAGATTATAGGTGATGCGAGGAGGAATCTGTATAGAGCTAGATTAAAGGGTGTGAGTTCTTTTAATCCAATTTTAATAAATATGAATGAACCTGCCCAGATTACCATGGTAATGATGAGGAGTAGGTTGTAGACGTAAGATTTTTCACTGCTCACAGCTTTACGGAAGGACTTAATCAGATAAAAACGATTTGAAATTTCCAAGTAAAATGGTTGCGAGATTAAGATGTGTATCTGGATAGGAATAGATGATACCGATTCGAATAAAGGTGGATGCACCACTTACTTAGGATACAGAATAATATCTCAACTTATAGAGAGAGGATACGATATAATAGGTTATCCTAGGCTGGTAAGATTAAATCCAAATATACCTTGGAAAACTAGAGGGAATGGAGCAGTAGCATTTAGAGTGGGAAGAGGCAAAGGAAGAAAGATCTTGATAGGAGAAATTAGAGGTAACAAAATATTTTCTTACAGTAGTGAGGAGAATAGCCAAATTGATATCGATGATATCAAGGCTTTGGTTGAAAGAGAGATAGAAAGTTTTGCGTTCTTATCAGATGAAAACACAAATTCAGGATACGTTATGACCAAGGAGAAACCAGATAGAAGCTTGTATGAAACTTGCGTAAAAGGTATAGCCTACTTAGATGATGTCATTAAGATTCTCGATAGCTTGGGAGCTATATATAGAGGTTACAAAAATGGCAGGGGATTGATAGGAGCATCCGCGGCCGTGTCATGGGAACCTATAGATAGAACTTTTGAGATAATCACCTACAGATACAGGGAAAAATGGGGTACAGGAAGAGATGTCGATAAGATCTCTGTTATAGAGATGGACAAAACCATAAACTCTACCTTTGATAACTACGATTACGATAATGATAGGGTTCTGATAACCCCCAACTCTCCATGTCCGATTTTGTTTGGAATAAGAGGAGAGAATCCGGATGATCTATTTAAAGCAAAGGACATGATTAGATCTGAGGATTATGAAGGATGGATTATCTTTGAGACCAATCAAGGGACAGATGATCATATAGAAAGAAAGAAGATAATAGATATTAAGCCCTATGAGTCCGTGATTGTTGAAGGAGTAATCGAAAAGGATCCATATACCATTAAGGGAGGGCACGTTATATTTAGTGTAAAAGATGAAACTTCTTCCATAGATTGCACAGCCTATGAACCGACAAAGAACTTCAGGGATATAGTGAGAAAGCTTAGAGTAGGTGATGTTGTAGAGGTATATGGTGGAGTTAGAGAAGAACCTTTTACAATAAACATTGAGAAGATAAGGATAAAGAAATTGGTTCGGATAAAGAAAAAAGTTGAGAATCCAATATGTGATAACTGCAGGATCCATATGAAATCTTTAGGTAGAGATAAGGGTTACAGGTGCAGAAGATGTGGAGCTATCAAAAGTGAGGATGAGGCAAAATTTGAGATCCTAGAGAGAGGATTAAGGGAAGGTTTCTACGAAGTTCCGCCATGTGCAAGGCGTCACCTGAGTAAGCCTCTTAAAAGGTTTGTTTCTTGAATTTGATACCATAACTGTTTTAATGCCTGACCATATTTACCACTTGAGGCGGGTGTGGTGTAGTCTGGTATCACATAGCCCTGCCACGGCTATTACCCGGGTTCGAATCCCGGCACCCGCATTCCTTTTGAAAAATAGAAGTTCAGCTCCGTGATCGTTCTGCTAGGGCAGAGTAAAATTCGTTTCTTTGCCAATAACTTATTTGCTATCAATTTTTCATTTGATTAAGAAATATTTAAATAATTGGGGAAGTATACTCAGGATGGCATGAATACAAAGTGCAAAGGGATTTTTGCAGGTCTTGTGATGGCTCTCTTTATAACAGCTGCAATGTCGCTGCTCTTTATTTTTGTATCTGTATCAAAATCAAATTACGAAATTTATCCGTTAATATTAGTCTCATCAATCCTAGGAGGGGTTCTCGCTGCTTTTGTAGGAAAGGTGAAAACAATCAAAGACGCTATAATTGTGGGCTATCTCACAGGAGTTGCTCTCTCTATCTTTTGGATACTCATATGTATAATGATTCTATCCACGGAGTGGATTCTATCCGTATGGAATCCCCATTCCTATGAAGCTACCTTATCTCCACCACAAGCTTTCTTGATGAATAACATTTTCGAGGGGATTGGCAACATCCAACGAATATGTATACATAATTCTAGCCTTTATCCTAATATCTGCCTCACTCACTCTATCGACCTTCTTCGGTAGCTATAGTTATTATCTATTCAATTCAATAAAGAGGTTTGGGAAATTACCCGAAAAGAGTGACTATCTGTGGTTTTTTGTCCTTTTAATAGTAACTTTAGGTTTGATTTTCTCTAAAGATTCGTATTTGGTTGTCGGCTTTGTCATTTTATCAGTGATCATTATTACTACCTCGGCAATTTATGCCTATCACAGAGTTTAAAAACTTACAAAATTTAATAAACACACAAACTATTCACATTACGGGATCGGGATGCACATGGAGAGAACTGGTTCAGACCAGATTATCTTTGGCAGAGTTAGAAATCGAATAGACCTGATCGGAAAGGTGGTAAAAATAAACGGGAATTTTGTATGCCTAGATATACCAAATTTCAAGGGATATCTAGAATATCCATCAACGCTTGTAGAGTTCATAGATGGTTTCGATTTTTCTGATCAGGGAAAATCGCAACCTTAAAATTATTATAGCGCTTCCATCGACCCGTGAAAGATGGAAAAATCAGGATAGATCTACACATACACTCATGTTACTCTGAGGATGCAAAGGGTACGCCAAGAGAGATCATAAAACGTCTCAAGAAATTAGGCTTAGATGGTGCCTGTATCACTGATCACAACACAGTAAAAGGCTCCTTGGAAGCTCTCAAAGAAAAGATTAACGATTTTATCATCATCCCAGGAGTGGAAATCTCTACCTTAGAAGGACACATCCTAGCCATAGGAGTAAAGGAAGATATCCCAAGAGATAGGCATGTCGATGAGACTGTAGATCTTATATTAGACGCAGGCGGCGTTCCTGTTGTACCGCATCTTTTCAGGAAAATGTCAGGGATAAAAAGGAAGAATCTGGAATTGATAGTTGATAAGATAGATGCGATAGAGGTTTTCAATAGCTGTAGCCTTCCAAAGACAAATATCAAAGTAGCTAAAGTAGCTAAGGAGCTTGATTTGGGCGGAACCGGAGGAAGTGATGCCCATGATCCAGAGTTTGTTGGGTATGGATATACAGTAATAGATAGCAGTGATTGTAGCATCGACTCTATTCTCTCTGAGATAGAGAAAAGAAAAACATGGGGAGAAGGGAGAACTCTACCATTAGAAGTTAGAAAGAAAAGGGTGATATTATCTATAAAGCAATTCTTCCAGAGAGGATTTAAGAGAATTTAGAGTCGTATTTGCCCTCGTCTATCTCTTTCTGGACTTCTTTTGGAGATTTTCCTTCGACATTTACTCCTATAGAAATGCAGCTTCCTATCACTTCCTTGACTTTGCTCTTTAAATCTTTCCCTAGCAAATCTCCATACTTCATCTTTGCTATCTTTATAACCTGATCCATAGATAGATTACCAACCTTCTCTTCCCTTGGATTCCCTGATCCTTTCTCTATCCCTAACTCTTTTAAGATCAAAGCTGTAACAGGTGGAGTACCAACTTCTATTTCGAAACTCTTTGTCTTTGGATCAACTATCACCTTGACTGGTACTTTCATGCCATCAAAGTGCTTGGTTTTTTCGTTTATTGCATTCACAACCTGCATCACGTTTACTCCTAGTGGACCTAAAGCTGGACCTAATGGTGGACCTGCGTTTGCCTTACCTCCCTCTACTAATACTTCTATAGTTTCAGCCATCTTATTCCTCCTCCTTTCTCCTGACCACTCTAACCTGATCTCCTTTGACAGTTATTGGTATAGGAACAACGGAGTCGAAAAGTTCTACGGTTATTTCCTCCTTAGCTGTATCTATATGAGTAACTTTTGCCATCTCTCCTTTGAATGGTCCCGAGATCATTTCCACGATATCTCCCTCTGTTATTTTCTCAACGGATGATGCAGGAGTTAAGAACTTCTCTATCTCCTCTATGGGAATATTACCTTCGAGCATTCCTCTAACATATGATATGGTTCTTATCATCTTCTTGACTTCATCAGCCTTATAGGCTTCTATAAATACGTAACCTCTCAGTTCAGGAGTCACAAGAACAGATAAGACATTCTTATCATGGGTTTTCTTTATTCTTCCCCTTATCAATTCTGCAACATTTTGCTCTTTTCCGATCTGTGTCTTTATAGAGAATATCTTTGGTTTTTCAAACAGCTCTTCTTCCCCCATTATACCACCTATATGCCAAACTGAGATAAAATCCAAGGAGCAACAACCTGTTTTATTATGTAGATGGTAAATCCTATCCCACCTATGATGAGCATACCAACAAAAGTTATTTTCAAAGTTTTGTAGTACTCCTCTTCCGTCGGCTTCCTTGCCATCTTTATTATCCTTCCATACTTTCCTTTACCTATATTGTGAACCTTATCCTCTATCCTCTTCTGCACTTCCCATGCTTTGTCTATGATACTCTTCCTTCCATTCATGGAGTTCAATACCAGGATGAAGTACTCATATATAAAGTTTGGTTTGATAAAATAGAGAAGTGGAGAGGAGTTATCTTACAATATCTATTCCTATCTCCTCTCTGACTAGATCTCTCCTCTCAGGTCCTAAAATCTGCTTGGATTTCACTCCAGTTACCACAACCATAGTTCTTATTCTTCCTTTGAGAGAAGGATCTACAGTTGTACCCCATATTATTCTTGCATTTGGATCTATCCTTGAATAGAGCTCTTCAACGACTCTCTCTGCCTCGCTTATCGTCATATCATCTCCACCCATCACATTGATCAATGCACCTGTTGCTCCGGAGATATCAACATCGAGTAGCGGAGAATTCAAAGCCTCTGCCACGGCCTCTACAGCTTTGTTGTCTCCTTCAGCCTCTCCTAGACCTATCATCGCTACACCACCGCGCTTCATTATTGTCTTAAGGTCTGCAAAGTCTAGATTGACTAGGCCAGGAACCGTGATCATCTCTGTTATTCCTTTTATGCTTCTCATTAGAATCTCATCAGCCACCTTGAAGGCTGCATTTAAGGGTAAGTTTGGAACTATGGATAATAGCTTATCATTTGGAATTACTATCACGGTATCACATGCATCCCTCAATCTTTTAAGGCCAGCCTCGGCATTCTCCATTCTAATAGCTCCCTCTACACTAAAGGGTAGGGTAACAACTCCTATAGTCAATGCACCGACCTCTTTTGAGAGTCTAGCTATTATCGGCGAGGCTCCTGTTCCTGTTCCCCCTCCTAGACCACAGGTAACGAATACCATATCTGATCCTTCCAAGGCATTCCTTATGTCGGCTTCGCTTTCAAGTGCTGCCTCTTCTCCTATTTGCGGTAGAGATCCTGCTCCTAGACCTCTCGTCACGTGTCTGCCTATCAAAATCTTTGTCGGAGCTATGGATCTCAGTAGATGCTGGGCATCTGTATTTACAGCTATCAGGTCTGCACCAGCTATTCCCTCTTCTACACATCTATCTATGGTATTGGTCCCAGCCCCTCCACAACCTATAACTCTAATGGTTGTTTTCAAACTAGATAATAACGCCTCTAATTCCTTCTCATCTGTCCCTCTGACATTTCCACTTGCCGTTGATGGTTTTACTTTGGTATTCTTCTTTTCTTCTCTACTCCTCGCTAAGGCTTCTTCTACGATCTTCTTCATACTCACCCCTCTCCAAAACTGTAAAGCATTTTGGTTTATTAAAGGTTTCTTTTATAATATTGATCTCGATCCTCTATTTCAAGGGAAAAATCTTTGGATTTCACACTGTGCGTGATATAACCTAGAGATATTCTATCCGCAAATTTCGCATATCTTAAGATGTTATCTTCTCTTATACCCCCAGAAATCTCTACTAAGATGTTCGGATTTTTTTCTTTGATTTTTCTAGCCATCTTCTCAGCCTTTTCCGGTGGCTGGTTATCTATAAGGATGGCATCAACTTCCTCTTCAGTAGCAATTAGAGCTTGTTCCTCATTCTCAACTTCAACCTCTATGAACTTATCTCTCACCTTCTCTTTCACTCTTCTTATCGCTTCTCTTAGAGATTTAGCGGCCTTTATGTGATTATCCTTGATTAAAACCGCATCAAACAAACCGAATCTATGAGGGTCTCCTCCCCCTATAACAACAGCTTTCTTCTCATACTTTCTAAAGCCTGGCGTGGTCTTTCTTGTAGCTGCGATCTTTACATCAGGATTGATCTTCCTGCACATATCTACAAGCTTTCTAGTCTCAGTAGCTATTCCACTCATTCTGGATATCATATTCAAAGCAAGCCTCTCACCAGCAAGTATCGATCTCAATTTTCCTTTCACCTTAGCAACTATCTCTCCCTTTTTTACTTCTTCCCCGTCTTTCCGGATCATCTCAAGGTTGGCTCCCAATCTCGAGAATACCTCCTTTGCATCTTCTATTCCAGCAAGAATGCAATCCTCATTTGCTATTATTACAGCCTCGCCTTCCTCATCTCCAAAAATAGAATTTGTAGTGATATCGCCTTCTTCTCCAAGATCTTCTTTGAGATAAATGTCTATGTAATCCATGCTGTAGGTTTTATAGTAGATGAATGTATTAAGATTTTGGTGAGTTTATGATACTAGGTATAATCGGATGTGGAGCTATAGGAACAGACGTAGCTCTAGCTGCAGACAAGATGGAGGATATAGAAGAGATATATCTGTATGATAAGGTCAAGGAAGCTGAGAAGAATCTAGTGAAAAAACTCAGGAAAGGAAGAATAGCAAAAAATGTAGATGAGCTTATAGAGAGATCAGATGCTGTTTTTGAGGCTGCATCTCAGGAAGCTGTTTTTGAATATGGAGAGAAAATTTTGGAATCTGGTAAGGATCTTGTCATAATGAGTATGGGAGCTCTATTTGATGATGATTTCAGGGAAAGATTGATATCCATAGCAAAAAGGAACAGATGCAAGATATATCTTCCTTCTGGAGCAATATGTGGTATAGATGGCATAGCAGCAGCAAGAACGGGTGGACTAGATGAGGTCACCTTAGTAACAACGAAGCCTCCAGAATCCCTAGGAAGAAAAGACGAGAAAAGAACGGTTGTCTTTGATGGAACAGCAAGAGAGGCTGTCAGATTATTTCCTCAAAACATAAATGTTGCTGCTTGCGTTTCCCTTGCTGGTATAGGTTTTGATAGGACCGAGGTAAAAATAGTATCTGATCCTGTAGCTGTCAGAATACATCACAAGGTTCTCGCACATGGAAAGTTTGGAAGACTTAGGGCAGAGGTAGAGAACATGCCCAATCCAAATAATCCAAAGTCTAGTTATTTAGCATCTCTCTCAGCTATAGCGATACTCAGAAGAATTGTCGATCCTGTTCAGATTGGATAAAATGAGGTTCGAGATCAAAGATAGAGATGGTCTTGCAAGGATAGGAGTATTGGAAACCAGACATGGAAAGGTAGAGACTCCAGCCTTGCTTCCAGTAATAAATCCAAACAAGGTGTTGATAGAGCCAAAAGAAATGAAAAAACTTTTCAAGATAGATATTTTGATAACAAATTCCTATATCATCTACAAGAATAAGAGATTGAAAGAGTTTGCTCTCTCCAAGGGAGTACACAAACTTTTGGATTTTGATGGATCCATAATGACAGACTCTGGAACATTTCAATCATATGTCTATGGAGATATAGATGTTGATCCTATAGAAATAGTTGAGTTTCAGAGAGATATAGGGAGTGATATAGGAACGATACTTGATCTCTTTACAAATCCAGAAGAAAGTTACGATGAAACCAAGAGGAAAATCAATGAGACTGTAAGGAGAGCTAGGATCAGTTCGAAGGTAAAGGGAGAGATGCTTCTTGCGTGTCCCGTTCAGGGAGGGACATACGAAGACCTAAGAGCTGCATGTGCAAAAAAGATGAGTGAAATAGAATGTGATGTTCATCCAATAGGAGGGGTTGTCCCTCTAATGGAGAACCAAAGGTACGATGATCTAGCCAAGGTTATTATCTCTTCGAAGAGATATCTACCTCTATCTAGAGTTGTTCATCTATTTGGGGCAGGGCATCCGTTGGTCTTTCCTCTAGCAGTAATTTTAGGCGTGGATCTAGTTGATTCTGCCTCTTATGCAAAGTATGCAAGAGATGATAGATTGATATTTCCATGGGGAACAGAAAAACTCGAGGATTTAGAGGAGATTCCTTGCAATTGTCCAGTTTGTACAAGCACCGATATCAAAGAATTGAAGGAGATGGATAAGGTTGAAAGAGAGAAGAAGATAGCTTTACACAATCTCTACATATGCTTCTCTGAGATGAAGAGAATAAAGGTGGCCATAAAAGAAGGTAGTCTATGGGAATTGGTCGAAGAAAAATCCTCTCTTAATCCCATGATGTTCGATGCTTTGAGGGTATTGGAAAGAGAAGATGTAAAAGAGTGGCTAGAAAAGTTTGAATCTATATCAAAAAAATCTGCTCTATTCTATGTCAATCCCCACACATTACATAGACCCATAATCTATAGATATCAAAAGAGGTTATTTTCCGTATACCGACCTAGAGAAAAAGAGGTTGTACTTAAGGAGGAGGTGGAAAAACCTTACAGTAGATATTATAGGGAAGAGTGGGAGAAAAGTAAAATTGATATTATTGTGAAAACCCCATTTGGGCCGATTCCTCTACCTCTGGATGAGATGTACCCGATAGCCCAGTCTGTGTTTCCCAAAAACATAGATGAAGAAAGCAAGATACTATCTGAAAAATTAATAAAAGAATTTCTCGAAAAGTTTGAATTGAAAGAAACTAAAGAGAGGAGGAAAGGTAAGAGAGATTTGGATTTGGATTTGGATTTGGATAGGGTGAGATACATTATAGACATGCAGTTTGGTAAAGGTGTATCCGATATTCTATTAGATGGAGAGGTAAAGATAGTAAAATCAAAATCCACAGGGAAAATAAGGAATGTTTACCTTAATGGAAAGCATATACTATCGATGAGGGCGCAGGATGGTCTTTTTACTCTGAAAGTGGATGGTGGCAGGATATTGCACACATATTACGCTTCTCCCAGGTTTAGGGTTGTAGTTGAAAATAACGTCTCTGATTACATAAAAAATGGCAGAAATGTTTTTTCGAAATTCGTTGTTGATTGCGATTCCAACCTCAGACCTTTTGATGAATGCTTGATAGTATCTGAAGACGATGATTTTCTTGGGGTTGGAAGGTGTTTACTAAACAGAGATGAGATGTTGTCGTTTAACTATGGCATTGCTGTAAAGACTAGAGAAGGAGTAAAAGATGGAAGGAATAACTAATCCTCCCTGGGTTTATGGTCCAAAAGAGGTTGGAGAATGGATAGATGCAACATATAGAGGTAAGGAGGAGATCAGGAGAAAAGAAAGGGTAGAAAGGAAAAATGTTGAGATCAAGTTATCTGGAGGGAAAAGAAAAATTTCAAAGAAATGGATCGGAATATTCAGGTACTGCGAAGAGGATATTGAAGAGGTACTAGGTATTGTTCTGAAAGCTCTTTACAAAACAGGCTTTAAGAGGTTACTATATGCTAACATCAAGATAGAGAAACAAGAGAAGGTGACTTTAAAAGATTTAGAAAACATATCGGTAGGAATTGATAAGAAGAAAATAAAACTAGTACTAGCAAAAGGGGAGATTGAAAGAGTACATGTCATAGCGAAGAGGTTTCATCCATGTAAAAGACCATCAACTATAGTTTCTATGGAAAAAGCTTTGGATGAGGATGTATCTAGATTTCTCAATATAATAAAGGAGAAAAAGGTAGTTATTCATGATGTTCTTTACAGACACTAGAAGAGGTTGCTCAATCTTGAATTACCTCGAAAGTTACCGATAGTTTAACCGAGATCGTTAAATCCTTTGGCAGTATCTGTGTTGAAGTATCATAACCGAATTCATTTACGAAAGTTTCCCCCTTATAGACACGAGATATATATCCGTAGTTGTTATAACTTATAGATACCAATTTACCCAACTTTCCACCAAGTGCTGAAACTATTATCTCTGCCTTTTCCTTGGCATCTCTCGCAGCTTCAGCCAGTAGTTGATTCCTTATCTCTTCTCGTCTCTCTCTAGATATCTCAAAATACACTCTATCTACAAACGCGCCAGATTTTATGCATGTATCTAGCACTTTGCCGGCTTTATCAAAATCCCTCACCGTAACCTTCATTCTATAGATTGCCCTATATCCTCTAAAGATCTTTCCACTACTTGTCCAATCATACTCTGGGTATAAGTTATAGTTAGTCGTTTCGATATCATCTTCTTCAACGCCTATCTTTTCCAGGGAGGATATAACTTTACTAACTATCTCAGCAGCTCCTTTCCTTGCTAGATCAGGGGATGATTCATCTTTACTTTCAATTGTTAAACTTATTACCATTTGATCAGGTTCATATTCTCCCTGTGCCATGCCAATTACACTAATTGTAGCTGTTCTACTGTTTTCATCTCCTGAGTAGTCTGTGGCTATAGACGATATACCTATGGCAATGGGCTTACCTAAAACTGAGATTGCAACCAAGGCAATAATTGCTGTCGAGATAACAGCCTTTACCAGGTTTTTCTTCACTTCTCTCATTTCCATTACCAGACTAATATTTTCCATCAAGCTATTTATAAGATCGGAAAATGTTAGGGAGAAACCTAACAGTTTTAACCTAAGAATATTCGTTGTTTGTCGTAAACGATTTAGACAAATAAATAAATCATGAGGTAAATTTCTGTTACATGAGTCAGAAGAGTTCACGCATCCCAGGCTTCTATAAGCTCACGGTAGAAGAGAGGTTGGAGAAGGTCTCCCAATTTGCAGAATTGAATGAGGAGGAAAAACTCTGCTTCTTGAAGAATGGAGATCTCTCTTTAGCGATAGATAAAGAGATAGCTGACAGGATGATAGAGAATGTGATAGGAATATACGAGCTTCCTCTAGGTATAGCAACAAACTTTCTGATAAATGGGAAAGATTATCTTATTCCAATGGCTATAGAAGAGACGAGCGTTGTTGCAGCAGCGAGCAATGCAGCAAGGATAGCAAGGGTGAGAGGTGGTTTTGAAGCAGAAGCCAGCGATCAGGTTATGATTGGTCAGGTACAACTCTTGCATGTTCCCGATATAGAGAAGGCTATAAACAACATCTTAAAGGCTAGAGAAAATCTCCTAGAGGTTGCAAATCGGCAGGACAAGGTTCTGGTTAGTTTAGGAGGGGGAGCAAAAGATATAGAAATTAGGAAACTGGGAGAAAATGAGATGCTGGTTGTTCATTTACTAGTTGATGTTAAAGATGCCATGGGTGCAAACGCTGTAAATACCATGGTAGAAGCAATAGCACCTTTACTGGAAGAGATAACTGGAGGAAAAGCTAGATTAAAAATAATATCGAATTTGGCTGACAGAAGATTAGCTAGAGCCAGAGCTGTATTTGATAAAGAGGCTATGGGTGGAGAGGATGTCGTTGATGCATTCCTAGAAGGTTACAGGTTTGCTCTTCTAGATCCTTATAGAGCTGCAACCCATAACAAGGGAATAATGAATGGGATAGATGCTGTAGCTATTGCTACAGGAAATGATTGGAGAGCCATAGAGGCGGGAGCGCATGCGTATGCTGCCAGAGATGGTACCTACAAACCTCTAACTAGATACTGGAAAGATGATGATGGAAATCTGGTTGGAGAGATTGAGTTACCTATAGCTGTTGGAGTAGTTGGAGGAGCTGTATCCATTCATAAAAAGGCACAGATATGTAGGAAGATTCTTGGAGTTAAGACAGCGAAGGAATTGGCTATGATTCTAGCAAGCGTCGGTCTTGCTCAGAATTTCGCTGCTCTACTGGCTTTATCTACCGTTGGTATCCAAAAGGGACACATGGAACTCCATGCTCAGAATATTGCGGTAATGGCTGGAGCTAAAGGGGATCAGATAGATGAGGTTGCTCAAAGGATGATAAAGGAGGGAAAAATAAGATTAGATAGAGCTAAGGAGTTGATGAAGGAGTTATACGGTTAGAAAATCATCTTCTATCGATCTTTAAGAAAACTACATTCTATGCTAGATAAAATCTAGCAAAAAATTTAAATACCGTTCTTGCATTATACTTTGCTAGATAAAAGCTAGCAAGGTGACAAAATGCTAATGAAGAGTAGAGTGTTAGCGATAGGGTTGATATTAATGATAATCTTAACATCTGGTGTTCCGATATCAGCAAAGGATAATAGAAAGACTTGCACTGATCCAATCATAGCAGGAATTATTGTCCTCGAGGGATTTGGATTTAATAATGGTAAAATAGATCTGTGTGCATCTGTTGACCTCCTTTCAGGAAATTACATAAAAGCAAAACCTGGAACATTAATCTTCATAAAGGTGCATGTATTGATCTGTATCAAAGCACCTCCTGACACTGGATTCAGATTAGTTGCAAAGGCGAAAATGAACCAGAGAAGTTTGACCTTTAAAGGTTGTTCCCCACCAAATGGGCTTTTACATCTAGTTCCACCGGAAACTTTCTTTTGCGTTGCAGCTCCTATAATTCCAGGTAAAACAAAAGAAGTATCACTCGTCGCTACGATAAAACTCACCTTCGACAATGGAACCACTATAGAAGACAGTGACATGGAAGTACTAAAAATAAAGACGGAGTGGTCATTTAAAGAATCTGTAACGTGGAAGGATCACAGAAATCCCACCAAGAGAAAGAACAGCCAGGTAGATATTGAAAAAATGATTTTTCGTAGGATGATCCCAAGATCTCTAAACAGACTCTTGCATTATATTGTTTCCTCTGAGCCTAAGTTCTAGTGATCTTTTCGAAAGATGTTCACTATATAATATTATCAGCTATATTATCTGGCTCTCTTTCGCAGTAATAGCATTTGATTCTTATAGGATCTTTCGATATCACTCTGAATCTGCTCTCAACAGGTTCTCTTGTATTGGAGATACAGTTTGGGTTTGGGCATCTTACTATTCCAACTATCTCTTCTGGAAGATCTACTTTATATTTCTTCGCAACCTCGTAATCTCTGATGATATTTATTGTAGCCTTCGGAGCTATTAAAGCTATCTTGTTCACTTCTTCTGGTTTTAACTCCCTATTTTCAACCTTCACTATATCCTTTTTCCCTATCTTACTCTTGACATTCATTACTACACTCACTATGGAATCAAGAGTTTTCTCAGGTATTCCCAGGATATGTAGAACCTTCACAGCCTGGCCAGCTGTTATGTGATCTATCACTGTTCCGTCTTTAATCAGAGGAATCTTCAACTCCTTCTTTTTCATTTCACATCAGCCCCCAGTAAAAGAGAGAGTAAAGCCATTCTAACAGGTACACCATAAAACGCTTGTTTGAAGTACAAAGCGTGCTTTGTTTTATCTACCTCTGGATCTATTTCGTTTACCCTTGGAAGAGGATGCATAACTACAAGGTCTTCTTTTGCATGTTTCAGTAAATCTATATCTATCCTGTAGCTACCCACTACCCTGTTATACTCTGTTGGATCTGGAAATCTTTCCTTCTGTATTCTTGTAACATATATCACATCAACATCCTTTATCGCTCTCTCAAGATTTGTAAAGGACTTTGGCTCAGCACCAAGTTCTTGACAATCCCTCACTATCTCTTTCGGCATCTTCAGAGTTTCTGGAGAAATGAATATAAGCTCTGCTCCTAATAGAGCTAAGGCATAAGCTAGAGAGTGTACCGTTCTTCCATACTTTAGATCTCCAACCAGGGCTATCTTTAGCCCCTCTATTCTTCCTTTCTCTCTCAGAATCGTAAAAAGATCGAGCAAGCACTGCGTTGGATGTCTACCTGCGCCGTCGCCTGCATTTATGACTGGAGATTCTGCAAACTCTGCAGCAAGCCTTGCTGCTCCTTCCAGAGAATGTCTTATCACTATTATGTCACTGTAAGAATCAACCATCCTTATTGTATCAGCTAGAGTTTCTCCTTTTTTTATAGATGTCATGGCAGGTTCTGAAAATCCTATAACATTTCCTCCCAATCTATGCATAGCTGTCTCAAAACTGAGTTTTGTTCTTGTGCTTGGTTCAAAAAACAGGGTTGCAAGGATTTTTCCCTCTAAAGCTTTTGTTTTTTTCTCTCCTTTAGCAAATGGTATCATTTCCTCTGCTTTTTCAAGTATGTAGAAAATCTCCTCTCTCGTTAAATCTCTTATAGAAACCAGATCCCTTCCTTTTAGGTTCATTGAGATTATATGAATAGCTTTTAGATTTAATAAAGTTTGTAAATTTTATAAGAGAGATAAATATATTCGAACTAAAATATAAAATTATTGCAAAACCTATTAATATGGAGTAAAGGATAAAGTGATTGCATGCAGAGCAGAGAGGAGGAGCTGAGTAAGCTCTACGAAGTTCTTGATAGAGAAGATCTCGAAGAAAAGATTGAAAATAAGTACATAGAAAGCGTGAGAAGAAGGTTGTCTAGGGAATATGTTTCCTTTCATACGAGTATTATGTCCCATCCTATAACAAAAGCTCTGCCAAAACCGAGGGTTAAGATCTTTGGAGGGATGGAAGAAAAGACAAAAGAGGAAAAGAAAAAAGAAGAGGAAGAAAAAGTGAGAGAGGAAAGGAAAGAGACGGAAGTTGAGGATCTTTTTGAAATTGAAAAGATTAGTGAGGAGGAACTGAGGAAGTTGGAAAGAAAGGAAAAGGAAATTCCTTCTGCGTCAGAGATAAAGGAATTTGCTAAGGTTCCAAAACCCGTAGAAGAAAGAGTGGTATCTAGGGATAAATTCATCGAGGTTGTATCGAGGATAAAGGGCATAGGGAAAAAGAAGGCAGAGGTTCTATATGAGAGCGGTTATAACTCCTTTGATAAGATAATAAAGAGTGAGCCCGAGGAAATAGCTGAAAAGGTTAAAGGTTTAAGCGTGGAGATCGCCAGAAAGTTAAAGAGAGAAATCTTGGAGATTTTACCCAAGATGGAAGAAGAATTCGGCCAAGTCTATCTACTTGAAGAGAGTGGTAAAGAGAAGAGACAAGTTGAAAGGGAGATATCAAGAAGCGATACAGAGTTCAAGGAGGAGCTTCCAGAATGGGTAACCATAGATAAGGTACCAACAGATGAAGAGCCTGTAGAATGGAAGAAGATCGAGGAGAAAGAGCCCTACAGGTATGAGGATTATACGCTCTACAAGGTGGAAAAGAGAGGAAAAATAAAGTATGTATTCAGCAAGAAACCTATCAGGAATGGAAAACCCTGTCAAATACCAAAAGGATATATCGTTAGAGTAAACAAAAAAGGTAAACCCTCTTTGGAAAGGGTTAAATAATCCTTTTTTCTGTAGTTCTTAACTATGACTTGGAACGGACCAATTAGAAAGATAGATGACTACAGATTCGAGATTCCAAAAGATTATAGAGGTAAATCTGGAAATTTGAAGATGAGAGTCCCCGGTTTAGTTTATGTGGACGAAAAGATGCTAGATCAGGTTAGGAAAGATGACTCTCTTGAACAGGTAGCGAATGTGGCAACCCTTCCAGGTATAATTGGTAAATCCCTAGCGATGCCGGACATACATTGGGGGTATGGCTTCCCTATTGGAGGAGTAGCTGCTACGGATGCAGAGGAAGGAGTAATCTCTCCTGGAGGAGTGGGATTTGATATAAACTGTGGAGTGAGACTGGTAAGAACAGATTTGAGTATAGAAGATCTAAACAAGGATTTAATCAAGAGTTTGGTTGATAGATTATTTGAAAATGTGCCATCTGGATTGGGATCAAAAGGAAAAGTGAGAGTATCAGTAAAGGAGTTAAACGAGGTTTTGGAAAATGGGGCAAGGTGGGCAGTCGAGCACGGATATGGTTGGGAAGAGGATTTGGAAGTGTTAGAAGAAAAGGGTTGCATGGAGATAGCTGATAGTAACTTGATATCAAATAAAGCCAAGGAGAGGGGTCTATCTCAAATAGGATCCCTAGGTGCTGGAAATCATTTTCTAGAAATTCAAAAAGTCGAAGAGATATACGACAGAGAGGCAGCGGATGCATTTGGATTAAGAGAGGAACAAATTACAGTGATGATACACACCGGCTCGAGAGGATGCGGTCATCAGATATGTAGTGATTATCTTAGAGTGCTAGAATCTGCTGTTAAGAAGTATGGAATTTCTTTGCCAGACAGGCAACTTGCGTGTGCGCCTGTCAATTCCAAAGAGGGTGAAAACTACTTCAAGGCGATGGCATGCGCAGCGAACTTTGCATGGTGCAATAGACAGATGATAGTTCATTGGGTGAGGGAAAGCTTTCATCAGATTTTTAAGCAAGATCCTGAAGACTTGGGAATGCACATAGTTTACGATGTTTGCCATAACATAGCTAAATTGGAGGAGCATAAGATCGATGGAAAGAAAATAAAGGTTTATGTTCATAGGAAAGGAGCTACAAGGGCTTTTGGACCAGGAAGAGTAGAGATTCCAGCAAAGTATAGAGATGTGGGTCAACCTGTTCTGATTCCAGGAGATATGGGTTCAGCAAGCTACGTTCTCAAAGGGACGGATTTGGCTATGAGAGAGAGTTTTGGATCAACATGCCATGGTGCAGGAAGAGTAATGTCAAGACATGAAGCTTTGAGGAGATGGAGAGGAGAGGCTGTATTTAACATGCTTCAGAAGAAAGGGATCTACGCTCATCCAGCAAGCTGGAAAGTTATGGCTGAAGAGAGCCCTGAAGCTTACAAGAATGTTGATGATGTTGTAAGAATAACCCACAACGCAGGAATCTCAAAGAAGGTTGCAAAGCTAGTACCTCTTGGCGTTGTCAAGGGTTAGAGTAATTATCCTACTGATGATATCTTATCCATCCTCGTTTCTGTTGCGTTAATTTTATAGAAGGAAAATGAATCCAAGTTTTGGTGATGGGGGATGGAGATTACAGAGATGAAAGAGTGGGAGAGGATATCTGCTCACTCCCATATCCTCGGCTTAGGATTAGATGAAAATTATAAAGCTTTGAGAAAAGCCGATGGGATGGTTGGACAGACAGAAGCTAGAGAAGCAGCTGGAATAGTTGTTAAGATGATAAAAGAAGGAAAATTTGCTGGAAATGCTATACTTATAGCAGGACCGCCAGGAAGTGGTAAAACAGCTTTAGCTATAGGTATAGCGAAAGAGCTCGGTAAAGATGTTCCTTTTGTTCATATTGCTGGAAGTGAAATTTACAGTACAGAGATTAAAAAGACCGAGTTCTTAACCCAGACATTAAGAAGAGCAATAGGAGTTAGGATTCATGAGATGAGAAAGATATATGAAGGGAAGATTGAGAGCCTAGACATAGATTATGTTCAACACCCCTACAATCCTTATCAGAAAATTCCAGCATCAGCAACAGTTACTCTAAAAACAAGGGATGAGAAGAAGAGGTTGAAGATGGATCAATCTTTTGCTATGCAGATTTTACAACAAGGCATAGAGGGTGGAGACATAATACAGATAGACGTAGATAGTGGAAGGGTTGTTAAAGTAGGAATATCAAAAGATGCTGCAGAGAAGAAAGGTTATGATTTATCATACGAGAGGGTACTAGACACTCCAAGTGGCCCCATAGTCAAGGAGAAAGAATTCATCTATACCTTAACCTTAAATGACCTTGATATGATGAGGTCAAGGTCTGGAATGGACATAGCTTCTCTGCTGTTTGGTTTTTCCGAGAGGAAGGAGATAGGTGAGGATGTAAGAAAAAGAGTGGATGAAGAGGTCAAGGAACTAGTAGAGGAAGGCAGAGCCGAACTAATTCCGGGTGTATTATTTATAGATGAGTGCTCAATGCTAGATATAGAAACCTACGCTTTCTTAAACAAGGCTATGGAGCAAGAGCTTTCACCAATAGTAATATTTGCAACTAACAGAGGGATAACAACAGTGAGAGGGACAGATATCAAGTCTCCTTTTGGTATGCCCTTGGATCTCTTAGATAGGCTTTTAGTCATAACTACAAAGAAGTACAGTAGTGAGGATATGAGAGACATTATACTAGCGAGGGCATCAAAAGAAAACATAAAGATAAGCGATGATGCTCTCAACTATCTGGTGGAGATAGGGGAGAATTCTTCCTTGAGGTATGCAGTCCAACTTTTAGTTCCAGCATGGGAAGTGGCAAACAAAAACGAGATAAAGAAAGAGCATATAGAGAGAGTATACAAACTATTCTCTGATGTAAAGAGATCTGTCGATTACCTTCAGAAGATGGAAAAAGAAATGATTTATGGCTAGAAAGGGATAAGTTTAAGAACCTATTTCATAATGGTAGAACCTATGGAAGAAGTTACACTAATAGAGTTCAAAGAGGTAGATCTTAAAGGTGGGACAATAATAGCTGGATTTCCATCAATAGGGTTAGTAAGCACGATTGCTGCCAATTATCTAATAGATTCTCTTGGTCTAAAACAAATTGGAGCGATGGACTCTAAATTCTTCCCAACCTTATCTGTTGTTCATTCCGCTGAACCTCTTTCTCCAGTCAGGATATACGCTGGTATACCTGATAAGGGTAAAAAGATTGCAATATTTGTATCTGAGTTTAGACCTAAACCAAATCTAATAGCTCCAATAGCAGATGTTATAATGGATTGGGCAGAGAAGAAAGGTTGTAAGTTGTTGATATCTCCCGAAGGGATGGTTGTTGAAGGTAAAGAAATGGAGGTTGTAAAGAGAGAGAGTGCATATGCGATAGGTTCAACCGAAGATGCTAGGAATATGCTTATACAGAGAGGGATTCCTCAATTCAAAAATGGAATCATAGCTGGGGTTTCTGGAGTTTTACTAAATAAAGGTAAATACAAGAACTTTAATGTAATTTCAATCCTCGCCGAGGCTCATCCAAACTATCCGGATGCAAGAGCGGCAGCAGCAACGATAGAGGTGATAGCTTCTTTGCTTGATCTGGAGATAAATGTTGCTCCCCTATATGAAGAGGCAGAGAGAATAGAACAGCATCTTCAGAAATTACATAAACAAGCTAAGCCAGTAGTTACGCATGATCATGGTCTTGGACCGATGTATGGATGATGAAAATACCGAAATCTCATCCCAGATACGAATCCCTTACTATAAGGGAGAAACTAGCAGAAGGTTTTAGAAAAGGCTTTGTTCATGAAACCGGGCTTATAGCTCATGGAAGGGGGGAAGCCTTTGACTACCTCATTGGAGAAAAGACTATAGATATTTCCAATGATGCAGAAAAAGTAGCTACCGCTCTGCTCCTTGTTGCTGAGAATCCCGTTATTTCTATAAATGGTAACACTGCAGCACTCGTCGGTAAAGACTGTGTCGAGCTTTCTAAGAAGATTCCAGCCAAATTGGAAGTCAATCTTTTCCATAGATCAGAGGATAGGATAAGAAAGATAGTCATGGAATTGAAGAAATTTGGTGCTGATCCTGTTCTTGGAGAAAATCCAGATGCCAGAATAGAAGGTCTCGATCATCCTAGGGGATTGTGTTCTAGGGAAGGGATATACAGCGCTGATGTTGTTCTTGTGCCTCTCGAGGATGGAGATAGATGTGAGGCTTTGATCAAGATGGGGAAAAAAGTTATAGCAATAGATTTAAATCCTTTATCTAGAACCTCCCAATCGGCAACGATAACGATAGTAGACAATGTTGTGAGAGCCATACCAAATATGATCAAATGGACTGATATTTTGAAGGACAGACCCAAAGAATACCTAGAAGCTCTAGTAAACTCTTGGGACAACGAGAAATATTTGAGAGATGTTTTGAGCTACATTTCAAAAAGAATAAATTCTATCTGAACATTTCTCTAGCCATGAAATCATACAGAACTCATTACTCTAAAGAGTTAAGCGGAAATGATAATGGAAAGAAAGTTATAGTAGCGGGATGGGTAGAAGATATAAGAAATCTCGGATCCATAGCTTTTATAATATTGAGAGATAGAAGGGGCACTTTACAGATAACCACTTTCAAGAAACAGCACAAAGAGATTTTCGGAAAGTTGGTTTCTCTGAATAGGGAGTCTGTGATTTCCGTGAGAGGAATATGTAAGGCAAATGAGAAAGTGAGAAATGGCTATGAAATCATACCAGAAAAAGTTGAGATTCTTTCCCTAGCTGATGCACCTCTTCCAATGGGAGTTGTGGATAAAGTTAACGTTGAGATGAATACGAGATTAGATAATAGATTTATAGATTTGAGAAGAGAAGAGGTTAGGGCTATCTTTTTGATAAGAGATTCTCTCATAAACTCTGCTAGGGAATTTTTGAGAAAAAATGGTTTCATAGAAGTTCACACACCAAAAATAATAGCGAGCGCATCAGAAGGTGGAACGAATCTATTTAGGGTAAAATATTTTGAAAAGGATGCATACCTAGCTCAATCCCCTCAACTTTACAAGCAGATGCTGATGGCAACTGGTTTGGATAGAGTTTACGAGATAGGATGGTATTTCAGAGCCGAGGAGCACAATACAAGGAGACATCTCAATGAATCAACAGCTATAGATATTGAGATGGCTTTCATAAAGAATGAAGAGGATGTTATGAAGATACTCGAAAGACTAGTTCAACACATATGTAAAAGAATCTACAGGATGGAGGAGTTATCTATACTAAATGTTGATATCCGTGTTCCTTCTCTCCCTCTACCAAGACTGAAATATGAGGATGTTTTGGATATATTGAAAGAGAAAGGTTTTGAGTTACAGTGGGGAGAGGATCTTGGCAGTGAGGAGGAGAGAGCTATTGGAGAAGTCATGAGAGAAGAAGGTAAAGATTTCTATTTCATAACAAAGTATCCTCTAGATGCAAAGCCATTTTACACGATGCCAGATGGGAGTTTATCAAGATCTTTCGATTTGGGATGCAAAGGCATAGAGATAGCATCTGGGAGTCAGCGTATACACGATTATGAATTGCTTAGGGAGAGGATAGAAAAGAATGGTCTAAAACCAGAGGATTTTCAGGACTATTTAAAGGCATTTAAATATGGCATGCCCCCGCATGGTGGATTTGGTATGGGAATAGAAAGATTGCTAATGGCATTACTTGACATAAAGAATGTGAGAGAGTGTATACTGTTCCCGAGAGATAGAACTAGATTGAGACCTTAAAAAAGAGTGCAGGGGACGAGATTCGAACTCGCGAACCCCTACGGGACGGGCCCCTCAAGCCCGCGCCTTTGGCCAGGCTTGGCTACCCCTGCAACAGAATAAATATTAGAAAAAGAGTTAAAAAAATTTTATCATCTACAGAGAGATAGCTCCTTGGGGGCAGGCGTCTACGCAAGCTCCACATTCTATGCATTTTGACTCGTCTATTTTAGCTACATCATCTAGAGTTATTGCTCCGTTTGGGCAGGCGTCTACGCAAGCTCCACAACCCACACATTTACTTTCATCAACCTTTGCCGGCATGTCCTTTAACCTCCCTAAATTCTGCCCTGAAAAAGAATTTCACATATAACTATTTTTCTTTGAGTAAGTCATTTAGATCTTTTCCACATATCCTGCTCAGCTCATCATGGAGCTTTCTTAATCTTTCAGCATAATCTATGTTTCCTTTCTCAATCTGTTTCCTTATTTCATCTTCAATTTCTATTACTTGATTGTCATCAACGAGATTGTCCGCGTGGGCAACTATCTTTTCTTCAAGAGTTTTTGGTACATAATTCTTTGGCGGAAGGCCCAGTTTTTCTGCTTCCTCTCTGGGAATGCCTGCTCCTAAATGATTTTCTATTATCCTGATTATAACATCTGGCATATTCAGCTCTCTAGCGATTTTTGCACCCTCGATTCCATGTTCTATTCCATGGGTTCTTGATCTTCCTATGTCATGAAGCAAGGCGCCGACCTCTACTATCCTCTTATCAGCGTCTGTACAACTTGCTATCTTTAACGCAACTTCTCTAACCTTTTTACAATGCTCTATGACATTCTCCGAGCATCCAACTTTTCTTAAAATATCTATACACTCCTCAGCTGTGGGTAGTTTGTCTATGACTTCTTTCCCTTTTCTTGAAGGTTTAATCTCTATTATACCATTGTATCTTTTTCTTTCCCATTCACCTTGGAAATATCTATCTAGAAATATAGCAAGGGCTGAAACTTCTGAATGAGGTTGATTTGAGATAGAGATATTGTAATCAGCTAAGTTATAAATTTCTCTAGGAACTTTCTCTGATCCAACTATAACCAATAGATCTTTCTCTTTCCTTATCTCATCTATCACTCGAGATAGAGGTAGGCCATACATAGTGAGATGAATAATTTTCCCTTTCCATTTCTTGATAAATTTTTTCCAATTCACTCCTGTCTCTATTTCAAAATCTCCTCCGAATCTGTTCACGATGCTCTCTATCCTTCTTTCTAGGGAATGATCTTCGTTATCAACTAGTATCTTCTCAGCACCAAATGCTCTAGCAACTAGAGCGACATGGGTTGTGATTCTCTTGTCTCTATCTATTCTGTGTCCCAGCCTAAGAACGATTATCATAGTTTACTTCTTTTTAGCCAAAAGTCTGTCTATTTTTCTTTCTATCCTTCTCTTTTCATCCTTCGAAGGTTCTTGATACATCTTGTCTATCTTCTCCTCAACCATAGATACATGTTCCCATTCTTTCCTAGGAGGGGTTGTAGATGAAGGTATACCAAAATCAGAGGAATATAACGTTTCTTCGTACTCAACTCTTATTCCAATTATGTCCCTCTCTTTTTTGTTCTTTTTTGATTTCATTAATATCCCTTTAAGATTAAAAGTATAGGATATTGATAAATTTTTCCTGATGGCTAAATTTAAAAGTCAGAATTATATCCCTTAACTGGGCTCGTAGTCTAGTTGGTTATGACGTCGCCTTCACGAGGCGGAGGACGGGGGTTCGAATCCCTCCGAGCCCATCCCATTAAAGAAAAAGATAAAATTACCTTTCTATATACCCAAAGCACACTTTCCGAAAACAATGATTTGCCCCGGTGGTGTAGCGGTTATCATACGGGCCTGTCGAGCCCGTGACTCGGGTTCAAATCCCGACCGGGGCGTAATTTTTCTAAGTTGGTCTCATTTTTCTGGTTTGTGTATATTTATCTAAAATTTGACCATACTTATCGTATAGAATCAGTTTAAGCTCATGAGAAAAATTAGGTGAGATTTCTCTTATCTCAGTAAAATTCAATTTTAAAACCTTCCTCTCTCCAGACTGAACAATTTTATCATTACTTCCCCGGATGCAAAATGTTCCATAAGATGTATTATCTATTATTAACTCAGCATAATACGGATAAGCAGGAACATCACCCTTATTTCTCAATATTATGGAGAGATCATATAAAACATCTTTATAATCATCCTTAGTATGTTTCCATAGAGACGTGATACCTAATATCTCTATTTCTGATCCTTTTATCCATATTGTGTTATTATAAAGAATGGAATCGTAGTTCGTTCTCTCAAGAGATTTTACTTTGATGCTATAATTCCCTCTAGGCGCACTATACATTGGCTTCGAGATATGAATTGACATAGCAGAATCATTTTCATCTATTTCTCTAGTTATCTTTTCGCCAGTAGGCGTCTTGATAATAATTTTACTCTTTCCTACAGCTTGGTACTCAAGAATAATACAGGTTATGCCGTTGTCATCTTGTTATCCAGAACGATTTGATATTAAACGAGGATCTTTTTTCTACATTATTACTTTTCTTTTCATTACAACCTGAGAATAGGATTGAGGACATCAGGACAACCGAAATTATTATTGCATGCAGAATTTTCACATCTTATATTTATTTTTTAATATTTATAAATATTTTGGTATCGGAAGTTTTTTCTTCTAGATTTCGATTTAGTAGTTGGATGAGGGTAAGAGTGGACTGCAAACATTGCAGGGAAGACACAAAACTTATACCTGTAGATAGTCAGAGTGAAGAGACAAGGTATTACTGTAGTCTGAATAAGATGGTAGATGGATCTTGTCCGGAAGATTGTGAGTGGTATCTCTCCAGCAAAACATTTGTGGTGTAGATGCATGTAAAAGTAAGTTGTAAGCATTTCTCTTGGAAGAGAGAATTATTCGTAGGTAGCATGAATAAGGTTGACCAGTGCTTTCTGCTAAAACCGGAATGCAGCATCGGAAAATTAACAAAATCTGGAGACTGTCCAGAGGATTGTAGATGGTTTGAGGCTAGGAAGGATAAGTAGAAAGAGCTAAGTATCCATCTCCACCAATAGGTAGCTTATCCACAAAAATCGTTCCATGCCCTTTCCCATCTCCGTTATCATCTATCCACGGATGCTCTATCATACGTATCATTAACTTAACAAAAGTCTTTTTGATTACTCCGTGTTTAGGAACATCTGGCATTTCCTCTATTTTCATTCTTCTAAGTTTCTTATCTGCATATTCCCAAGCTTCTCCATAAGAAACGTTGTCTGAAAGTTTGTTAAAGAAGAAGTATGAGAAAATCTCTTCACCAAAACCTATTCCAACAGTATAGGGAGATGTGGACGTTATGATGACTCTGTTCTCTTGACTTAAGGCTCTTATAAAGGATCACGAAAAACAAGCGTCTATAATTACCGTACACACGTTATAGCTAACATTATCTAGCCAACTGTCCAGTTCCTTGATCATAAATATTTTCCCACTCTTGCGTTTCGTTATTCCATATTCCAACAAACGCCTTACCGCCATAACGTAAAGATCTAAAATGACCATGGCAATTGAAAACTATGCAAACCATCATCGTTATCATCTGAATGATTTTTTAGCTAGTCAACTATAGCATATCTCACTGCTTCTTTACTAACAACGGCGTCCTTACCGTTGCATGGTATATCTCTATCTATGATAAAGTAGATGTGTTGATCATCGTATCCCAAATGTCTGAAGGTTTCATACACATGTATGGAAGTTTTCCTGATAAATCCTAGTCCACCCATTAATTTCTCCCACCAACGTTTTCCAAGATCTTTAGCGCCTCCACAGATTATCACAACCCATCTTTCTTTATTGTCGAAGTTAAAGGAAATGTTGAGATTTGCTTCGGCAGATCTACAGTACACTGTACTGAATGAAGGTATTATAACTGCGATAGCTACAAGGATTTTGAATATAGACAGCTTGTTTATTTTCGCATCTAAAAATATTGATGTCATCATATAAAAATCTAACTTGTAGAAAATTATGGAAAGGAAGATGGCTTGACAGCGAACCGCCCTTCCCACGGGCTCGCGCACCGTAGTACAAGGCGGTACGCGGGCGGGCTTAACTTCCGGGTTCGGGATGGGACCGGGTGTTTCCCCGCCGCTATGGCCGTCAA